>JBEIKN010000358.1:0-1005 GCA_040379725.1 Flavobacteriales bacterium | reverse complement strand
GATCAATTCTAATAACATCGCTAAGGCCATATTATTAGAGCGTTCAATGACTTGCATGCGGTTGCCTGAAAAATGAAAGCGTTTAACCAAATCTGTATGAGCAGAGCTCACCCCAATGATGACAGTTCCAACGGGTTTATCTTCACTACCTCCGTCAGGACCTGCTATGCCAGAAACAGCAATTGCATAATTTGTTTGCAAACGTTCTCTCACCCCATTTACCATTTGCTTAACGACTTGTTCACTCACGGCTCCAACCGTTTCAAACAATGTATTTTCAACCCCAAGCTGGTGGTGCTTTACAGAATTACTATAACTGATAACTGAGCCTACAAATACTTTTGAAGCCCCAGGTATTTGAGTAAGTTGATGCGATATATAACCGCCGGTACAGCTCTCTGCAACACTCAAAGTTTGATTTAATTTAGACAATTGATTAAACAAGGTTTGAGCAATGCTTTCATCTTGATCAGACAACACTGCCTTTCCAAGACGATTTTTAATCAATTGCACAAAGTGGTCTACCGTTTTAGATACATCTTCTTGCTCATTTATTGCCGAAGCAGATAGCCTTAATCTCACCGTATTCAAACTGGGTAAATAGGCCAATTTAATGTGTGTCGGCAAGGCGTCTTCAATGTCCTCAATTTGTTTGGCTAACAATGATTCTGGCAAATTGAATGTCACCAAGGTTCTATGCAAAATCTTAGGGGCTTTAAATTGGGCGGCAATCAAGGGAAGCGCTTCATGTTCAAATATGTGTTTCATTTCAAAAGGCACTCCGGGTAGAGAAATCACTACCTTTCCATTGACATCAAACCACATACCTGGAGCAGTCCCCAATTCATTTGTTAATACCTTGCAACCACTTGGCACCTCTGCTTGCATTTGATTGATTTCAAGCATTTGGCGTCCTCGGTTTTTAAAATAGGATTCCAGTTGAGCCATCACCATAGGATTAACAACCATACCCATATTAAAAAACTCTGCTAAGGTTTTTTTGGT
>JBEIKN010000357.1:0-1024 GCA_040379725.1 Flavobacteriales bacterium | reverse complement strand
TTAATGCTTCAGAAAATGCTTTTGAATTAGGCCCACCCAAAACGATTATTTTAGAAAATGTCTTTTGAACCGCTTTGATGAGCTGAGCATATTTATCGACTGGCCAATTGCGTGCATTTGAACTGGCCACAGGAAATATCACCAAATGATTGTGTTTTTTAAACTGATTGAAAGGTGATTGGATGGTTTTATCTATTTGTACTTGAAACAAACTTTCAATAAATTCTAGATTTCGAATGTATTCTAACTCAATGGGTTGATGGGTGTGGATACAACGGGTCATGATCGCATCTGCGCCAGCTAAATGCGGCAAATAACTGTGGTATTGACTTGACCAAGCTACTTTTTGCTGGGCATCAGCAGCAGCCAATAATAAGTCATCCATTGTATATTGACGTGTATACAGCGGCGTAAAAGCCAATGCATAGGCCTTTGATCGCACAGTTGCATACTGTTCATTACGATAGGTTTCATCCTGCCATTTAGATTTATCAATCCATACATAATGATCTGCAAAATCAAACCAAGCTTCTATTAACGGTTTAATCTGAAGGTTTCCAACAAAGGTAATTGGCTTAGGAGCATGCTTACCGATATGAGGAATGCATTGTTGCCAAAACAAAAAATCACCAATATCATCGCATTTAACAATGAGGGTACCTTGGTGAGCATGCGCATGAAAAGGCAGTAAATTTATGCGGGCTAAATTGTCTTCAAGAAACTGTTTAATCTTGATAGCATCTCGCTTAAGCTTCCTGATTTGAAGCCATTTTGAGACATACAATTGTATTCTCAAAAACACATTCATTGACCTTGCAATCGTTTGATTTTTTCTTCGGCATCAGCCTTTTTCTGACGTTCTTTTTCAATCACATCTGGCTTGGCATTGGCCACAAACTTCTCATTGTTCAATTTAGCTTCTACTGACTTTAAAAACCCTTGTAAGTACGTTATTTCGTCTGCAATTTTCTTGGCTTCTGCCACTTGATCTATTTGAGATTCAAATGGGATGAAACACTCGTCT
>JBEIKN010000356.1:0-1050 GCA_040379725.1 Flavobacteriales bacterium | reverse complement strand
GGTTTTTGAAGATTTGCAAACAGATGAAAATGCTAAGTCAGAAGGCAGGTTATGCGCTTCAAAAACTACATAATGATCATCTGCACATTGGAATTCGTTTGAGTCGTCTTCGACTTCGTTGTCGCATTCAATTAAGGGCTTATCATTGTTGCTCAAACATGAAAACCCAGTATTGTTGGTTTCCTGTTTGTTGATTACGAATGCCTTATTGTGATGAACGGGTTGAGCCGAGCTTATGGCAAAAGTATTGCCTAAAGTCATGGTCAAAATGACCATCAAACTTAAAATTAGGCGACACAATTGTTTCATAGCTTAAAAGGCTTGCAAATATAAAAATTAACTTAATTACTGTAAGAAAAAATTATGCCAAAATGATTAGCCAAGATGTTCATACACAATCGCCATGCCTTGACCAACTCCAATACACATAGTGGCAATGCCATATTGTGTGTTTTGGCGTTTGTTCATTTCATGTAAAAGGGTAGTGCTGATGCGAGCGCCACTACAACCTAATGGATGACCAATGGCGATAGCGCCACCATTCACATTGACTATTTTAGGGTCTAAGCCCAATTCTTGAATACAAGCAATGCTCTGTGAGGCAAAAGCTTCATTCAATTCGACCAAGCCAATTTGATTTAAGTTTAAACCTGAACGCTTTAATACTTTGCGACAAGCCTCAACAGGCCCAATGCCCATAATGGCTGGTTCTACACCTGAGGCGGCACTGGCAACTATTCTGGCGATTGGTTGTAATTGATGGGTTTTAACAAATGCTTCAGAAGCTAATATTAAGGCACTTGCACCATCATTAACACTGCTTGAATTACCTGCGGTAACACTGCCACCTTTTTTGAAAGCAGGTTTCAGGCCAGCTAAGGTTTCTATGGTACTTAAACGGGGTTGTTCGTCAGTGTCAAAAAGAATTGCATCACCTTTTTTTTGAGGGATTTCAAAAGCTACAATTTCATCTTTAAAACGGTTTACAGCATGGGCTTTTTGCCATTTAGATTGAGAGTCAAAGGCGAATTGATCTTGAGCTTCTCTGCT
>JBEIKN010000355.1:0-1061 GCA_040379725.1 Flavobacteriales bacterium | reverse complement strand
TTTTGCATCAGTTGCCTATCCAATTAGAGGAAACATCAAACAAAATAAAATCGACTGTTGTAACGCTCAACTTTGCCAAAGGGCATGTCATCAAGTCATGTTTTGCTTCTGGGACAGATTTGTATTTAAATTTAGAAAATTCAGCGGGTAAGCAACAGGTATGGCGGTTAAATAACAAAAAACAAAATCAATTCTTCTGTGATGGCCATATCGCGCAGGTGTTTCCAGATCAAATCTTACTCATTCAATCTGGCGGATTTTTACAAGTATATGATGCGAAACAGGTTCAAAGTTTGACCTGTAACCATACGAATGTATTAGCCGATGCGGTATTGGAAATTTGTCATCTAAATGGCCAATACTATGCTGTTTATAAGCATCCTTTGCATGGTCAAGAATTGTTTAAATTCAATAAGCTTGGCAATGGATATGAATTGATAATGCTTAAAAACATCAATCAAAAAGGCTTAAGTTTTGCGCCTCAATTGTTGCGGGCCTTTAGCAAAGATTTACTGTGTTTTCATCAAACAGAAGAAGCCATTGAATTGTGGCGTTTCTCACAATCAAATAAACAGTTTTATAAGGTGAGTTCTGTATATCAGTCTTCAGAGTTGTTATTAACCAACGAATTGCAAATGGACTATGCGTATGTCTATGAAAATAAGCTGTATTTTACAGTCATAAATGATTTAAATAAATCAATGGATTTTTGGGTGAGTGATGGTACTGAATCAGGTACCATTAAGCTCAAGCAATTTGTATATGCTCAGTCATTGGCCAATGATCAACAACTAATGGGCTACAAACAGAAAGTGTTTTTTAATGCCAATGATGGTGTTTCAGGTCAAGAATTGTGGTGTACTGACGGAACCATCAAAGGTACTCAGTTGTTTAAAGACATTTCTCCCGGACAAGGATCATCATCGCCCCAATGGATGACTGTTTTTAATGATGAACTGTATTTTGTTGCAGACAATTATAACAATGGCAATGAAGTTTGGAAAACCAACGGCGTTCAGACTCTTATGCACATGGATGTCTATAATGGGGCCCATAGTTCT
>JBEIKN010000354.1:0-1073 GCA_040379725.1 Flavobacteriales bacterium | reverse complement strand
TGCAAAAAGATTTACTCAAAAAGAATTTCCGGTACATACTATTGATGCTTGGGAGCCTCATATTGTATACCAACCAGAGCTTTTTTCTGCAACTTTACAGCTTTGGACGCCAGACAAAATCAGATCAACAGACAAGCTAAGACATTGGCCTTTGATAAAAGCATTTAAAACACCTTTAAGGCAATTAATCAACTGGCTTAAACTTGAAAACTTATTTGGCATTTCAGCTGCTAAAACCTACCAATTTTACCCAGAAGGCAATCATTTTATGGCCATCGATGAAACAGACTATTTTGCGCCAACCAGAAAAGCTGTGGGACCTGAAGTGGAGTTTTACAGCATGCAAACGATCTGTTACTTTTTGCAAAAGAAGGCTTTGCTCAGCCCAACTTTTTTAAGTGATTTGATAAACAGTCAATCTTTGCCTAAACATTATTTACCCTTGTTCGAAGCGCTTTTGAACCAGCAAGACATTGAACAAACCTATGCTAAAACCAGCATCAATATTCCTCAAGGCAATTATACCTTAGACGATGTTGTAAAAGCCGCGCAATAATGCGTATTCTATTCTATTCTCCTCATCCTACCCACGACATTGTAAGCGATGTTGGTTATGCCATACATCAAAGGCAAACCATTGCTGCTTTTAGAGCATTAGGGCATGAGGTTCTACCTGTCATTTTAGGCGGTACAGATGCTGGTAATTTAACCCTTAAATCCAATCAAAATTATCAAGCATCAAAGCTAAAAACGTTGATCAAACAATGTCTTCCAAAATGGCTTTGGACCTCATTGAATAATTTGGTTTTAAGACAACACGATGCAAAGGCAAAAGCGATTTTAGAAAAAGCCATTAATACCTTTAAGCCTGATTTGCTCTACGAACGATCAGAATATCTTCAAGACTCTGGGGCTTTAGTGGCCAAAAAGTTTGGATTTCAGTATTATCTCGAAGTCAATGCCCCATTGGTTCAAGAAATGTATGGGTTTGAAGGCTATTCATTGTACCATAAAAAAGCACATAAAATTGAACGTTTCAAATTGTCTGCAGCACATAAAATCATTGCCGTATC
>JBEIKN010000353.1:0-1260 GCA_040379725.1 Flavobacteriales bacterium | reverse complement strand
TTTTATTTGCAAGCAATATTTTAATGATCATATTGGCGGGCACGATTTCATATGTTGTTATGGCAAAACGAACTCAAATATAATGATGCATCATACAACCCTTTACAATAAAATCATGACTTTAGAAGCCCTAAAAAAGCGCTTGATTCAAGATCAGGCAAAGGGGGATAAAATTGTATTTACCAATGGTTGTTTTGATCTCTTGCACAAAGGCCATGTTGATTATTTGTCAAAGGCAGCAGATTTGGGCGATAAATTGATAGTAGCAGTTAATACAGATGATTCTGTTAGGCGATTGGGTAAGTCTGTTTCTAGACCTATTCAGGATCAGGAGGCAAGAGCGACTGTGATTGCCGCATTGGAATCTGTTGCATACGTGATTTTGTTTGATGAGGACACCCCATTCGAATTGATTCAGGCTTTACAACCTGATGTTTTGGTCAAAGGTAGTGATTATGCCATCAATCAAATTGTTGGGGCTGATATTGTATTGGCCAAGGGTGGACGCGTTGAAACCATTGATTTTATCCCTGGGTATTCAACCTCTGCGATTGAAAAGAAAATTTTGAACGCCTCCTAAAAGCGCCAATTATAGCCTACTTGAATAAGTGATTTGGCAATGCCAAGTTCAGCATACACTGCTGATTTTTCATTAAAATGATAACGGTATCCAAGGGTGGATTCTAGAGCGAATCGACTGATGCTGGGTAATTTAATGCTGGGCAAAAAAGCGCTGTAGTTTGATGTGAATTTTAGATGTCCAAATTTATAGCCCATACCCAAACCCCAATAAACATCATGAGCCTTTTCTGGACTGGGTTTAATAAAATGCACATTCAAACGCCCATTAACGGCCAAGTTGCTATTGACCAAGCGGATTTCATTCATAATAAGCGCCCCTGTGCTGGTGTCTTGCATTTGTCTTTCATAGCTGATGTTGTATTGGGCGTAGTTCATGCTAACGCCAACACCAATCCAAGGGTTGATTTGTTTTTCCGCTTTCAAATGCAATGGACCTATACCTTCTGATTTGAAGTTACTTTCACGACTCAAATAATTGAAAAAGGCCTTAGGGAGATTCGGAAAACCAACCCCAATGCTGTAATTCATTTTGCTTTGAGCATTCAAAAGAAAGCTAAAGCTTAAACATAGGGTCAATCCTAGACGCTTATTCATATTTGTTGAACTGAATGCGTTGGCCATTACCAAATTCATGCAATTGATTGTCTTGCCAGGCAATGTTACCATTGATCATGGTTG
>JBEIKN010000352.1:0-1277 GCA_040379725.1 Flavobacteriales bacterium | reverse complement strand
TTAAAAAAGGAGGCAGTGTTACTGCAGGCAATTCAAGTAGTGTTAATGACGGCGCAAGTGTTTTGATTTTAGCCTCTGAAAATTTTGTCAAAAAACATCAATTAAAACCAATTGCAAGAATCGTTGCAAGTGCCGCTGCAGGCGTTGAACCAGCCATTATGGGTATAGGACCTGTTGACGCTTGTAAAAAAGTCATTAAACGCGCTGGTTTATCTATCGATCAAATTGGATTGTTCGAATTAAATGAAGCCTTTGCTTCACAAAGTATTGCCTGTATCAATGAACTCGGCATCGACCCAAGTATTGTTAATGTCAATGGTGGTGCAATTGCCATTGGGCACCCATTAGGCTGTAGTGGATCAAGAATCAGTACCACACTGATCCATGAAATGCAAAAAAGAAGCAGCACACGTTATGGCATCGCCACTATGTGCATTGGCGTTGGTCAAGGCATGGCCATTGCTTATGAAAACCTGATTTGATTTTTTGGCACAATTAATATTACATGCTTTATATTTATGAGTATAAGGCTGATAGTAAACAAGTCAAACAATCGCTTTCTCATTAGGATGTTAAGTACTAAAATAGATATAACCTAAGATGATATAAAGGCTTAAATAAATGCTCCTATATTTTCATGAAACGATTCAATAAATCAACAATCATCAGTCTTGGATTATTGTCTTTGGTCATGAACATACATGCCGCAACTCAATCAGACAATTACAATTTTTGGTTGCACTATTTTGGGAAATTACACTTCCACCGAAAATGGTCCCTTAGTTTTGAAACCAGTGTTCGCTATACAGATTGGGGCAAACAATACCAACAGTGGCTTGCAAGACCATCCGTAGATTATACCATCAACAAACACTTTACCGGCAGCATAGGCTATTCACATTATAAAACCTTTACATATGGATCACCTGCAATGTTTAAATCGCCTATTGAAGAAGCACATATTTGGGAGCAAATCAGTTCAAAACACAGCCTCAATCAATGGACATTAAACAATCGTTTACGTGATGAGAACAGATTTATTGGTGCTGATAAAACATATCGCAAGCGTCTAAGGTATATGATGCTTTGGTCCTACCCTGTTATTAATAAAAAACTAAACCTATTATTGGGCAATGAAGTCTTTTTAAATATCGGCAACTATAGTGGCAAAAGCCTTATGAATCAGAACAGAGTTATTGTTGGATTTTCTTGGTTATACAACCCTACATTTCAAATACAATTAAGTTATATCCATCAAAACATTTGGAATTATAACA
>JBEIKN010000351.1:0-1307 GCA_040379725.1 Flavobacteriales bacterium | reverse complement strand
AACAACTTGCTCAGATCAAACAACAGTTGCTCGATGAATTTGGCCTTCAATTAAAGTAATTCAAACGAGTAGGTCTGTTTGATGATGTCAGCCTCTTTCAATTCTACTTTGTATTTGCCTTTTTTGTAGGCAGACTTACTAATGAAATTGGTTTTGATTTTTTGTGCAGCGCCGCTGAAATTAATGCTTTGCTTTACAGTATATACATTGTCTGAACTTGTAAGGGTGCTATTGTTGTTACTTAAGACAATGCCATCAGGGTCAATGATTCTGAGCATATAGGTCTTTTGAACCGTGTTTTCTGTTAATTGATTGCCCAAAACATCAAACATAATCTGAAGTTTTTCAACTTTCTTTGATTTATAAATGGGTACCAAAATGCCTTTTTTGTTGTATACAGGAGTGACTATCACAGCTCCAATTTGAGGTTCGGCAGCTATATTGACTTTGTCGCCTAAGACTTTTCTTTGCCCTTCCAATACCCTTATTGCATCTTGTTGTGCTTCAATTTGTGCCAAGTAATTGGCGTTGCTGTTGTTTAATGAATCAATATGCGATTTGTATTGTTGGTGCCTCAAACTCATGCGGGCAATGCTGTCTTTGAGTGCTCTTAATGAAGCCGTTGAACCACCTTTTCCCACCATGGCCCTTAAAGATGAAATCTTAGCCATTGCTTCATTTAAAAGTTGGTTTAAGCTATCATTATCTGTTTGGTTTAAATTGATTTCAGCTCTGAGTCCTTCTACTTTAAGTTCTTCTTGAGCAAGGGCATCGTATAAACTGTCTTTTAAACCATGAAAATAATGCATTGAATCCATTTGAGCTTTTGCTTTATTATTGGCAGTTTTAGCACTGTTCCAAAACCAAGCATTACTACCTAAAGAACCTAATAGAAGAATGCCCAGTATCATTACAAGACCTTTTTTGCCCTTATTTGAGCTGCTAACTGTTTCGGTTGATGCTTCCATGATTATGGTTGTTTTTGAAGCAATAATAATAAATCTGAAGGACTTATTGCAACTTGTTTCACTTTAAGCCTTTTGCCTAGATAAATGCCATAAGGCAATTTGCCAATAAACAAGTCTGTTAATATGGCATCTGTTGCAATGCCTATGGGCCAATTGATCAGTCCATTGCGTTTAAACATCAACAGTTCTTTTGGGGTCAATCCTTTATTAAACGTTATGATTTTTATGGACTGTCCAAATTGATTGACCAGAGATCTTAATGCGAGTGTGTCTTTGTTTAATTCTGTGTTTTGATCGTTCCAGAAATACAAATAACAGGCTTGTTTTTTAAAGGATTTT
>JBEIKN010000350.1:0-1309 GCA_040379725.1 Flavobacteriales bacterium | reverse complement strand
TGTTCTGTATAAAAGGAAGTTTGTGTTAAAAATCCTGGTCCAATAGATGAATTGGCCATCAAAAAAGCGGCACCTAAACTTATCCCAGTTAAAGAGGGTAGTGAAGCTTTTGAATTAGGGTTGTTTGATTTCAATCTTGTATTGTTGTAATGTAGTAAATAGATGTTTTGCAATTTCAATTGCTTCAGGATGATCTCCATGAATACAAACCGTTTCTGCATTGACTGCAATCATTGTGCCATCATGCGTTTTGATTTCTTGATCCAGCACCATCGATAATACCTGCTGTGCGGATTCATTTGGGTCTGTGATCAATGCATGGTCTAGATATCTTGGCGTTAATTGTCCATTGGCTTGATAGGTCCTGTCTGCAAATACTTCTTGCACAGATCTTAAACCGATTGCTTTCGCTTCTTTAATTGCATGACTTCCACTCAAACCATATAACATCATGGAAGGATCAATGGCTTGTATTGTTTGCGCAACAATCTTACTTGATAAAACATCTTTTGCACAATCATTATACAATGCCCCATGCAATTTTATATGATGAATTTTACAACCCATTTGGTTGGTGATTTTTTCAAATAAAAATATCTGGTCACTAATTAATTCAGCGAGTTCAACTAAAGCAATGGGTTGAGTCAGCCTCCCAAAATTTTCTCTATCATGATAGCTTGGATGAGCGCCAATTGCCACATTATTTTCTAAAGCCAATTCGATGGTTCTTTTTATGGTAGCCTCATCCCCAGCGTGATACCCACATGCAATATTGGCACTACTGATATAGGGCATTAATAAGGCATCATTTTGCATACCTTCTCCCATATCACAATTGATGTCAATGGATAAACCAGGACTGTATTGATCGATAAAGTTGATGGGCTGTTTGAACATTTGTAATGCTTAACTTAAAATGACTATGGTTATTTAATTGTGCAAGCCTAGGTAAATCTACCAAAATTATTTGACCCAAATTGGCATAACCTCCAATGGTTTGATGATCAGCCATTAAGACGATGATTTGACCATTGGGTAACAATTGTAAAGTGCCCATTGTGACTGCACTTGAAACATATTGTTTTGGCTCAGTTAAATGGATAGGCGTCCCTTCCAATAAAAAACCCATTCGATTTGATTTTGCATCAATCGTAAATGACTGTTGCATCAATACTTGAATGGAGGCAGGTGTTAAATCATTCCAAGCTGGTCCGGGAATAAATCTAATTTCATGTTCGTTAAATAACGACTTTTGAACTTGTTGTACTAAATCATGTTCAATTGAATTGACTGATCCATCAGAGAGAGG
>JBEIKN010000349.1:0-1336 GCA_040379725.1 Flavobacteriales bacterium | reverse complement strand
CCTTTACCATTTTATTTACTTGTATTTGTGCGTTTTTGGCAAAAGCACAAAATGATTTTGCCCAACAATGGGATGCCATGTTCAGACATGTTGCTATACCAGGTAGTCTTAATACAGGCTTTTTTGCTAAACAAGGGCTAGCTGATAGCAGTCTATTGAATTTTATAGGCTCAACCAATGATAGTTGGGCGTATAACATTAATTGGTCCAATGCCTATCAATTTGCCGAGTTGGCAGCCATTTCACCTATGCAGGTAAAACCCTATGACACAGTTATAGCTCAACTTAGAAAGTTGCAGGGCATGGGTAAATTGCCTGTAAACCTTTTGGCTATTCAATACGGTGATTTTGCGCCTAATGCCATCAGCAACGGGTCAATTGTATTTGACAGTGTTGCTCAAACCTTTCATATCGCAGACTTACCAACAGCCTTTGAGAAGAAGGATTTATTTATATGTACGCCAAGCTTGCCTACGGTTTTTCAAAAAGATGTGACTTTGTTTATTGATGCTTCTTGTAGCTTGAATACCCTAGGTTCTGGCATTAAAACCATTGAACTCATGATTGGTCAGCAACAATTTGTTCAAATACCAATGAATCAGGATTATACCATTCAGTTAAATGAAGGCGCTAATCCACTAGTTTTTAGAGTGACTTTTTTCAGTGGTAAGGTCAAAGTTAGTCGCAGCAACATTACTTGTGATTTAACAGACTATTTGTTGGGGAATGACATCCACAAACGCATTGGCGATCCTATGCATATTGGTGATGCACTGGGTAATATTTTTGCGGAGCCAGTTAGGCCAACAGAGTTAGGCGATTTTTTAAGCGCCAGTGTTCAATGTTTGCCGGGTTATACAGCTAATGGCGGCTTGCATACTTGCCCTCAAAAACCATTGATCATAGTAGAAGGAATTGACTTTGGTTTTAAAGACCATTGGACAGACTATTATGGCGAAAAATATGGCAATTTTGGTTTGGTTGATTTAATGAATGGGTGCATTTATAATCCCTATGCAGAAAAACAAAGTGAACGCCGCATTCAGTGGAAACCTATTGAAAAGGGGCCTTTTTTGTTAGATTCACTAAGGCGTCAAGGCTTTGATGTGTACTACATAGATTTTCATAATGGGGCAGAATACATGGAGAATAATGCCTTATTAGTAGAAGAATTGATCAGACAACTAAATAGTCTAAAATGCGGTGATGAAGAATTAGTGGTGATTGGTTGTAGTATGGGTGGTGTGATTGCTAAATATGCTTTAGCGGATATGGAACATAAGCAATTGAAACACTGTGTTAGAACTTATGTGTCTTTTGATGCACCTCATCAAGG
>JBEIKN010000348.1:0-1362 GCA_040379725.1 Flavobacteriales bacterium | reverse complement strand
GAATACTTCTAATTGGGATGCAGAGCGTTTAACCATCAATGATGTCATTATGTTAAGAATGGCTTTGGTGGAATTCATGTACTTTGAAACCATACCACCTAAGGTGACCATTAATGAGTACCTTGATATTCCCAAAGCGTATTCGACCCCTAAGAGTCATTTGTTTTTAAATGGGGTATTGGATAAAATCCGCATTACCCTCACTGAATCAGGACAAATAAATAAGTCGGGGAGAGGTTTGAAAAACGAATAATTACACTAATTTTGCTTTTATATGAAACAGTTTTATGTCATTTTAGGTCTATCTGTTTTGAGCTTATCAGCTTGTCAAAACAAATCTTCTGAGCAATCTCAAAGCACAGACGTTGCTAGCGAGCAAGTTAACAATCCTGCAACAGCAGACAATCCAAATGCAGTTGTGTCTGAATATGCAGTTATGAGTTTTAAAACCAAAGACCATGATTTTGGTGACATTATTGAAAATCAAAAAGTAGAAACCACCTATGAGTTTGTCAATACAGGTAAGGTTGACTTATTGATTAATGATTGCAAAGCTGCTTGTGGTTGTACGGTGCCAGATTGGCCAAAAACACCAATCAAGCCAGGTGGTGCAGGCGTTATAAAAGTGGTTTTTGATAGTGCTGGTAAATCTGGTATGAACACCAAAATAGTGACTGTTGTTGCCAATATTCAAGAAGGCACAACTGAACTTAAATTTACAGCCAATGTGCGTCCAATTAAATAATACAATATGAATACTCTAATAATTTTACAAGCGCAAGCGCAAGGCGGATCAAGCAGTTTCTTGATCATGATGGGATTAATGTTGGTGGTGATGTATGTGTTTATGATACGTCCACAACAAAAGAAAATGAAACTTCACAAAAAGTTTATTGACAATATTGCTAAAGGTGAGTCAATCGTTACCACTGGTGGTATTCATGGCAAAGTAGTGAGCTTGAATGAAGGTTCTACCATCGTTATTGAATCTGAAGGTACCCGCCTTAAGATTGAAAAATCATCCATTTCTAACGAAATGAGTGCTGCTTTGAATGCAGCGCCTAAAGCATAATATGCTTAAAGTTGGTATTACTGGCGGCATAGGAAGCGGCAAAACTTTGGTTTGCAGCATATTTTCAAGCCTTGGTGTACCTGTTTACAATGCAGATGAGTCGGCCAAACAATTGGTTGCCCAAAATGCATCTCTTCAAGAAGACATCAAAAAAGCATTTGGTGAACAAGCTTTTTTAAATGGACATTATAACAGAGGCTTCATGGCCTCTGTTGTTTTTTCAGACCCCAATCAACTACACATTTTAAACGGCATCATACATCCATATGTATTTGCAGATTGGGAAGCTT
>JBEIKN010000347.1:0-1378 GCA_040379725.1 Flavobacteriales bacterium | reverse complement strand
GTCAGTGCCGAAGCAGTATCTGATCCAAGCTTGATCAAAAGCAATTTGTTAAAGCAATTAACTGCCCCTGTAAAATGGACACAATGCGTACAAGCAATGGTAGCTGACGGCGCTACACAATTCTCTGAATTAGGCCCTGGTAAAGTCCTTCAAGGCTTGGTGAAAAAGATAGCACCTGAAGCAGAAATCATCTAAGACAAACACCTATTCACGCATAAAAAAAGGCTGCCAATGAGCAGCCTTTTTAATTGGTTTCTATGAAGGTTTATTTTTTAGATTGCGCATCAATCACAGCAACTGCGACCATATTGACAATCTCACGAACAGAGCTGCCCAATTGTAAAAAATGCACCGATTTATTAAAGCCCAATAATACTGGACCCATACTTTCTGCATCCGCAAAACTTTGCGCAAATTTATAGGCAATATTACCTGCCGCTAAGTTTGGAAAAATAAAGGTATTGACATCCCTATCAACCAATTTGCTGAATGGAAAATTCTCTTTCATCAATTCTCTGTTCATGGCAAAATTGGCTTGAATATCGCCATCAATGATCATGTCCGGATGATTGGAGTGTAAATACTCCACAGCCTTAGCCACCTTAGTTGGCACCTCACCGCTAGCACTGCCGAAGTTACTATAACTCAACATGGCCATCACTGGCTTAACACCTAACTTAAGGATTTCAGCCTGTGTGGTTCTGGCAATTTCAACCAACTCTTCAGCACTGGGATCAATGTTTACCGTGGTATCTGAAAAGAAGTAAGGGCCTTTCTTGGTCATGATTATGTACATACCTGAAATCCTACTCACACCTGTTTCACGACCGATGATCTGCATAGCAGGTTTTAAAGACTTAGGGTAATTTTTTGTCAAGCCAGAAATAAAGGCATCGCCTTCGCCTTCGTTCACCATCATACAACCATAATAGTTGCGATCGCGCATCAATTTAACAGATTCATAAATATTGACACCCTTGCGTTGACGTTTCTCAAAAAACTTCTTGCCATAAACTTCGCGTTGAGCATCTTCAACCAATGGATCAATGATTTTTACATCGCCCAAATCAATGCTGTGTTGCTCCATCAATGCCTTAATTTTTTCGACATTACCCAATAAAATTGGAATGGCTATGCCTTCTTCTTTTGAAATTTGAGCCGCTTTTAAAATCTTGATGTTATCAGCCTCAGCAAACACAACTTGTTTAGGCGCTTTACGCGCTTGTGCCATCATACGTCTGATGAACTTATTGTCTAAGCCTAAACGGTTTCTCAATTCTAATTTATAGGCATCCCAATTATCTATGGTCTTTTGAGCCACACCGCTGTCAATGGCTGCTTTTGCTACAGCCGGGCTAACCGTTTCAATCAAACGTGG
>JBEIKN010000346.1:0-1414 GCA_040379725.1 Flavobacteriales bacterium | reverse complement strand
CATATTCGCCTTGAACAAACTTCATAAAAGCCGTCTGTTTGTTTTTGACATTTTCAATACAAACTCCCTGTAAGTATGGCAAACGATTACCCGCTTCAAACCTGTAATAGTTCGGGTTTTTGTGCAATAAAATACTGACTTCCTCTTCCCACTGCTTCATGAAAAATGGGCCTGTTCCGATAGGGTGTTTGCGAAAATCTTGATCTATCCAATCAACAGGCACGACAAAACAGTATGGCATAGCCAACACATCTATAAAGGGTGCATACACTTGATTGAGGCGTATTTGAACGGTACTGTCGTTTAGCGCCACAACTGGAAATGGCACGCTTGAGCCTGAATCAAAACACATTAAATCCAATTTGTCATTAAAAATCCAAGCACCTGGTGAGGCAGTTTTTGGGTCTGCAATGCGCCTAAAACTTTGAACCACATCTGAAGCTAAAAATCGCCTTGGCAAATGTTTTATTTTAGAATGCTCATGAAAAAAAACATCCGTCCTTAAATGGAAGGTGTACAGCAATCCATGATCAGAAATCTCCCATGATTTTGCCAAACAAGGTTGTATTCTCAATGAATCATCGTATTCAACCAATCCTTCAAGCATCTGGGATACTACCCATATCTCACTTTGTGATTTAACAAAGGCTGGGTCAAGCGTTGCGATTGATTGGTCTTCGTTGTAATAAAAGACTTGCTCGGATTTTGATTTATCCACAACTTGACAACCATTTATCCCTATGCAAATGGGGAAAAATACCAAGGATTTGACAAGTAATCTAAAAGCCCGCATCTTATCTTTGAAAGTTCAAATGTAAGGATAAATGGAAGTAAAGTACTTTGGTCATTCATGTTTCAGTATACACATTGGTGGAAAAACACTTTTGTTTGACCCTTTCATTTCTCCAAATCCATTAGCCAAAGACATTGACATCAAAGCGATTCAAGCAGATTACATCCTAATTAGTCATGCGCACTTTGACCACATAGCAGACGCTGTGGAAATCGCGCTAAACACCCAAGCAAAAATCATTGCCATCTGGGAAATTTGCGAATGGTTACAAAAACAAGGTTGCAACAACACACATGCCATGAACATTGGCGGCAGTTTTCAATTTGATTTTGGTCGTGTACAAATGGTCAAAGCCGAACATTCCAGTTCTTTCCCTGATGGCAGTTACGGCGGTCAAGCGGCAGGTTTTGTATTAACCGGACAAGACAAGACGTTTTACTTCGCTGGTGATACTGCACTCTGTGCTGACATGCAATTTTTAGGTGATAGACATAGCATAGACTTAGCTTTTTTACCCTTAGGCAGCAATTTCACTATGGATATTAATGATGCTGTTTCTGCTTCAAAACTTATAAGATGCCAGCACATCATTGGCATGCATTATGACACCTTTGGCTACAT
>JBEIKN010000345.1:0-1417 GCA_040379725.1 Flavobacteriales bacterium | reverse complement strand
TTCAAAAACATTTCTTTAAAGAAAGTGGCTTCTTCACCTTTATTGGTTTTGTCAAACAAGACCATTTTGTAGCCATTGTGATCATTTTGATTTAAGATCAAACAGGCCTTGTCTGGTTTATCCAATTGTATGCCTTTATCACATAAAATTTCAGCATTGCCTTTTTCAACCTGTATTTTTAAAAAGGGATTTTTTGTTTCTGATTTAAATATACCAATGGCGTCGCAGGTTTCATGATTGGCCTTGACTTTTGAAAAATAGACCACCATTAAATCTCCGGCTTTGATCATAGGATGTCTGCTCGATTCATAGAGGTGTTTCGCAATGTTAACGGAATTCGTATGGAAGTTTCCATTGCCATTAAACACATCACTAACAAATTGGTTTAATGGATTGAGATGAGGGTCATCATTGCTCGAAGTGAATTGGTAAAATTCTGGCGTTGTAAATCCTTGAAGAAAATATTTTTTTAATAAAGCATCCATATCAGCCGTCGATGTAGCCAATGGATGTTTTGAAATAATGATATCTTCACCGTTGTATTTGTTGCCAACTTGATGAATAGAGACAATGTCAATACTGGTCTGATCAAATAGTAACATCGCTTAAGGTATATTGACTATGTTAACAGAGTATTGAAAGTTAGTCTTATTGGCGAGGGTAATTGAAACCTTATAAGTGGTGTTTTTATCAATGGCTTTTACATCGATTTTAGGCTCCCAAACCAATGTGTTCATGCCGTAACCATTTGAAAGGGGCTCTTGCTTAATTTCAATAGCGTTGCCATCTTGATCAAGCATTTCAACCATAGCTCCTTGAAGATTTTGATCTAAACTGAAGCTCCATTTTTTAAAGACCAACATTTTTGGACAATCTTTAGCTGGAGGCCAAGCAATGAATTGTTGTTTGTAGGTATTACTGTCAATGAGTTTGCTTTGGTCAAGGGCATGAATAACCGTATACGTTTTTGCTGTGCCAATCCCCATAAATTGATTTTTAGGGGATAGTAACCATCTTCTGTTGCCTACACTTGGGTGGTTTTGTCCCATTGCTGCAGTCACAGCTATTGATGGGTTGCCATCTTTAGAGATAATCCCTTGTTTTAATGCATCAAGTCCGGCTGGAATATAACAACGCCATCCATCACTAGGTTCGTGACTCATACTTTTATTGGCTTCGCACATTAAAGCGGCGGACATGCAATAGGCATTGTTTTGAATGGTGAAAACAATTGGGGTATTAATGCCTGCGGTTCTTCTGAAATAATTAACTCTGCGTTCTGCAAATTCCATAACAACTTTTGGCATATTACCTGTTTGACAGGAGTCCACATTGCCTGTCCATTGATAATTTGGAATGCCAAGTTCAGTTTTGTTGCCTACATTAATGCGTGATCCAAAATAATTAACTTTGAAAT
>JBEIKN010000344.1:0-1421 GCA_040379725.1 Flavobacteriales bacterium | reverse complement strand
GAAGGCATCGGCATCCAATTTAGGTACTGCAGAATACGCCATGGTATAGGGCACATCTGTTGAGTTGATGATCACATTATGGGCCTTATTATCTGAAGCTATTTGACAATTTGATTTTATGGTATATTCAACCCGCATCATGGACTCATCAATGGTAAAGACGGGGTCTAACTGTTTGGCATCAAAAGTCCCTTCTTGAACATCATCTTGCTCATTAACATCCTTGCGCGCCAATTGTGGCTTCATCACTTCATTGTACTTGGATCTTGCTAAAGCTTTATTGACTTGCGCTGGATATGAATTCGGATAGCCAAAAAACAAATTCCAAACAGACAAATACGGTCTGTTATTGTTTTGCGAAGGATTGCTTGACGACAATACCAATTGAATGTCTTTCCAATCAATCCCTGAATTTTGATACACTTTTGCCCTTTGGATCAACTTCAATGTGTTTTTGTTAGATGTGGCCATTACATCAAGCAAAGGTGTCCAACCCGCTGAGTAAACAAAGTACTTTAATACCAACTGGCATGTTGTAGGCTCCGTTACCTCTACTGAAACCACTATTTGATGAATGGGTTGGGTGGATAGAGGATCAATGGTATTCAAATTGTCGTTTTGCAAATTGGTAAAATACTGCAGCCTAGCAGACAAAAGTGTATACGCTTTTTGCAATTTACTTTTGCGTTTGTCTTGGGTGAGTTCTTCGTCGTCAATGCTTCTCAATCTGACTTTCAACAAATCCAAACTCCCTTTTAATAACCCTAGAGAGTCTTTAATGAATTCCCCTTTGATCATTCTATTCCCAAGTAACAATTGCTTTTCTTTTCCTAAAGCAGATAATTTATTGTTGCAATCCTTAATTTCCCAGTTGACATCTTCAAGCGAATCATTGATTTTTTGAATCATGTAATAGTATTTTTGATGTTGAGCAATAGGCGTTGTTTGTTCTAAATAACGGATTTCCTTTCGGGCATCAATCACCATACCGCCTTTTAGATAAGCCGAAATACTGTTTTCATCGAGCGATGGAGAGACACCCTCGATGACAATATCGTGGGACCCTACAGATAAATTGATGTTGTTGCGATAAGACAGTTCAGCGCCAGATAAATACACCACTGCTCTGTCTGGTTTTGGCTTAATGATTTTAATGCTTTCAGCATTTAAAGAAGTAAAAAACAAGCCCGATAATGCAAGAATAATAGATTTCATAATGAAGTAGAATTTTCTGCTTCATACTGCTCAAACCAAAAAGGTAAATGCTTAAAGTGCTGTAGAATCTTTTCCTGCTGAATCCAAAGGCTGCACCTGAACAGGCAAATTACCATTGAACGTTTGCGCCCCAATGTATACAGAGGTCATACTCAATGAACCAGCCACATATTGATCATTGAAAAAACTCACTTGATCTTTCTTAT
>JBEIKN010000343.1:0-1421 GCA_040379725.1 Flavobacteriales bacterium | reverse complement strand
TATGGTTTAGCTACTCAACTACAGTCTATAGGATCCGATTCTGAAACCATTGCGCTTCAATATTACATTAAAAATATAGGTAGTAAAATAAGTGCTAGTAAACCGATCGTATTGAAATATGTATACGATCAAAACAATTCAGGTACAGCTGATGCAAAAGACAAAATTGCCTATGTAGACACTTTGTATTTGAATTTAAATAAAAATGCCAGCCAACTGGTATCTAAAACTGTTAATATAAAAGCAGGTTTATCTTGTGCTTTGTTTGTGATGGTCGATTCTGCAACTTGTTCATGTAATTTCGGTTTTGCCAAATTTCCTGTTCCAAGACTTAAGAATGCTGGTTTGCCTAAATCAATTTGTAGTGGCGATACCGCCCTATTAGGCTTGACCCAAACAAATGGCTTTAAATATTTATGGCAACCGAGTTTAAATTTAAATGATGATACATTTGCTCAGCCTAAATTTAGTTTGATTAACACCGATACCAGCGTGGTCTTTCAAACTTATGTATTAACAACTTATAGAGGCCAGTGCTCAAGCAAGGACACTACAAGTATAGCTGTTTATTGGCCGCCAAAGTTGTACATCAATGTGCATGATACGACAGTTTGTGTGAATCAAAAAATCCCGATCAAATCCTTTACAAGAAATGGTACAGGATTTCCGAGAATTAAGTGGACGCCGGGAACTTATTTAAATGATAGTACAGGTTTTACTATTTATGCCAAACCGCTTAAAAACATCGTCTACAAAGCCACCATAACTGATTTAAAAAAATGTACTGCAAGCGATTCTATAGTTGTTAAAGTTAAACCATATCCTCAAAGTGCATTTGGTTTTAATTCGACATGCGAAATTGATTCCATCAGTGTAAATGATTCATCATTTGTGATAGGCGATACACTCTCATACCGTCGATGGACAACTTCAACGTTGGACACTTTAAATGTTAAAGCTTTACTGTTTAAGTTGAATCACCCTTCAACCGTTCAATTAAACTTGGTGGTTAAAACAAGCTATGGTTGTGCAGATACCAGTTCCAAAACCATTGCTGTTCATCCTAATCCAATTGCAAATTTTAGTTTCAAAGATGTTTGCTTAATAGATAGTCTAAAAGCTCAGGATCTTTCAACAATTCAGTCAGGAAAATTGATTCAGCACCAATGGTTGTCTTCAGATGGATACAGTTCTTCAAAACCTGAATTTTCCCATCTCTTCAATACCTCTGATACCCATGACTTACAATTGATAGTTAAGTCAGACTTTAACTGTTATGATACCATTGTGAAATCAGTTAGAGTATATGCCCAACCAAAAGCTCAATTTACAGTCAATAATGTTTGTTTGGGCGATACCATTGTTACCAATAATTCGTCTTCTATCATTGGCGATAGCATTGTTTATGTGCGCTGGCAGTA
>JBEIKN010000342.1:0-1448 GCA_040379725.1 Flavobacteriales bacterium | reverse complement strand
CCAAAACGCAAATAGCAAGGCCCCTCATATTCTGCAATGGCCATAGTGGCTGCCTTGGTTTGGTTAAAATCACAAGGATTAATGACTACCATATCTGGCAACATTTTCATCATTCCAATGTCTTCCAATATTTGATGGGTAGCTCCGTCTTCACCTAGAGTTAAACCGGCATGCGAAGCACAAATCTTTACGTTTTTACCGCTGTAGGCAATACTTTGACGGATTTGATCATACACTCTACCTGTGCTAAAATTAGCAAATGTGCCTGTAAATGGGATTTTACCAGCTGTGGCTAAACCAGCGGCAACACCTATCATATTTGCTTCGGCTATACCCATTTGAAAAAAGCGTTCAGGAAAGGCTTTTTTAAAGGCATCCATTTTAAGTGAACCTGTCAAGTCAGCACAAAGGGCTACTACCTGAGGATTGATTTTGCCTGCTTCTAATAAACCTGCTCCAAATCCAGAACGGGTATCATTGCTGCCAAGTATTTCTATAGTATACATTATAAGTTAATTTCTGTAGTGGTTGCTGATGTGATGGTAAATTCCTTTTCAAAGGTATATATGGTCCTAGTTTCTGGTTTGCTTCTGCCAATCACCAAGTATTTTCCTGGCTGCATAATAATGGACTGAAAATAATCGTCGCTTATATCAGCCACCCATTTAACTTGACCATTTACAACATGGTAAATGCCGCAAACCAAATCTCTGCTTTTATTAATTTGCAATCTACCTGGTTGAGGAATAACGATTGAAGTTGTTTTGTTTTCATCAATAACCACACTATCAAGGTGAATGCGAGGGGTGGTTAATAATTCCATTTCGTATACGCCACACAAATACCTTTTCTTAGTATTAAAGGTTTGAGCATTAACAATTTCATGTTGGTTTTTAACGGTAATGATGGCTTTTAAGTCAACGTAATTGGTCTTGCCTGTGCAAACAAAATCTATAAATCCTTGAGGCACATCAATCGGAATTATATTGTGTCTACCCACTATGAGTTCAACATTGTTTTTACGAACTGGTGGTAATGTATGAACAACAAAATCATATTTTCTTAATGGGTCTAAGAACAAAGTATCTGGTACACCCCTTCCATTCATGGTATGCTCATAGTTGAACAATAATTTCTTGGTAGCGGCATCATAAATACTCATTAGGGAATTGGTTTCTACAGGCCTTAATTTTTTATCCAACAAATTCACCTGACAACTGGTAGCATTCATGGCTTGAGAAACCACTACTCCTACCACATTGATGAAATCTTTTTCAGTATTGGCATCGTAATAGGTCCCTAGGCAATCAAACTTTAATTTAAACTGTTCTGAAGAGCCCAAGCCGATAATAAAAGGCTTTAAGAAAATGCCTTTCTTCTGAAGCGCTTGTGAAATTTGACAAGGATCTCCTGTACATTCTTCCAATCCATCTGTAATGATAATGACT
>JBEIKN010000341.1:0-1459 GCA_040379725.1 Flavobacteriales bacterium | reverse complement strand
GGTCCTTGTGATCAAGTGGCACCGGCACTTCTGGATACAATCGCTCCAAAGTGTTTACTATGTATTGAACCTTTTCTTTTTTTGTCATTTGAATTCGATCTCATCTATGAAAATAAAGGACTCACCATTAGCCCCCGGATGCCAAGCTGGTAATTTGCCTGCATTGTATAATAAAATCCTATAATACCGGTAATGATAACCTAGAGGACCTGCATTAAATGGCATCACCACTCGACCAACCTCTAAATCAGACCATGCATTCGGAAAATCGCCTGCATTAATCATCTGGAAATGCTCGCCATCATTAGAAGCTTGAAGTTCAACCATTGGCAAACAAATCCAAGCCCTGATATCTTTTAATAAGCCGACAACAATACTATCAACCCGTTGCTCAGACTTTAGATCAATTGTGAATGAAATGTTTTGCCCTTGATACCCTTGCCAACGGCCTTTGCGCCAATCTTTATCGCCTTTTAATCCATCAATCACAGCATGGTCGCCTCCAGCAGAATATTGCACATTGTATTGTCCATTTATAGCCACCGTATAAGGCTTATTGTATTGCAACAGTTTTGACACCGCCATGGGACTTTCAGCAATGATTGTACCACTGTCATCACTTACAAAGGTTTTGGCTTTCAATTCAGTAGTCTTGTTTAAACTCAAGTGTGTATTTTTAAGAAAGTGCTTAGCTGTTTGAGTAGGCTCAGATCCATCTGTAGTGTAGGCAATAAAAGTACTGTAACCTTGCAAATCCTTTTGAACATCATTTTCTAATAGCTCAAGCACAATGCTGTCTTTAAACACCTCTTTGGCGCCTTTAACGATGGGCGCTGAAACATACAGTTCCGGCATTTTATCATCGATTACACCACAATGAATTGCCTTAGGTACTTTTGTTTTGTAACCGTAATAATACTTTTCGCCACTCAACAAATGTGGTATACTTCTGGACTTAACATACTTGTTATTAAATTGACTCAAATCTTTTGGTAGTTGATGATAGATTCTACATGGTCCTTGCGCTTTATTAATACGCACACTGTCAAATAACATATGACCAAACACCAATTCCGTCGATGCTGGATTGGCTGGATATATACCCATAGCACTGAATACATACCAAGCACTCATTTGACCGCAATCTTCATTGCCACAAAGTCCATCAGGCGTAGGACTATACATGGTTTCACAAATCTGTTTGACATATTTAGCACTCGAATCAAGTGTTTGAAACAAATAGGCATAATGATGACTTGGTTCGTTGCCGTGAGCATATTGACCAATTAATCCGGTGATATCCGCTTGTTCTCGACCTGATGTTTTAGAACCAGTATTAAACAAACGGCTTAACAAGGAATCGTTTTGAATGTCTGAAGCTTGATGTTGAACAGCAAAGGTATACTGCCAGGCATTGGCTTCTGTAAAGTGGTTATTGACCTGCTTTGGATCAAAATCC
>JBEIKN010000340.1:0-1503 GCA_040379725.1 Flavobacteriales bacterium | reverse complement strand
ATTATAGTTTGATGTTGTCGTACCTGTCGGATTAATAAAATTAAAAGTGTATTGACCGTTAGTATTCCAACTATAATCCACTTGATAGGTTTGGTTATTGAGGGTATAGGTCAATACATAACCTGATGCTCCCTTACTCGCAAAGTTGGTAATCACTGCGCCTTTGAGCGGTGTCCCAGCTGGTCTAATGGGTTTAGCTGCAGCTTGTGGCACAATTTGCAAGGTCGTATCTTCCGTCACTTGACCAACCATTTTTCCAATCATATAAGGCGCTGAACTGGTCCCATGATAGTGGTAAACCCCATTGCTACCATAATGGCCATGGTTAGCATCTAATGTTTGCATGGCAGAACCATCTGGTTCTTGAGCGCCATAAATGGCAAAACCATCCAATGCAAAAGCAATGGGCTTTGTCATGGCAACAGTTGAATATAAATGCAAAGGAGCAATATGGTAATGATAATCATCGGCCCTGCCACAATGCCCTCCCCATTGATCCAATTGTCCATCCAACAAAGCATCAACTCCTATATTGGTATAAGGATTAAAAATGGCAATTCCATTGACAGCAACAGCGATCGCGCCCCTCAAAAAATGACTTTGATTGACAGGTACAGGGTTAGAAGCTACAACAGGATTCAACGGAATACTCCAAGGATTACTCCCAATATAACATTGAGGAATAGGCACTTGTTGCTGCCATCCTGTGATACCTACCATCATATTGTGTGTGGTTGGTATACCATTGGACTCAACATAAAAATAGGTGTTGTCCCAACGGGTATTAAGGGTCGCTTTAAACGGTGTAAAGGCAGAATCAATGGTTAAAGGATTGCTTGAAGAATGGGCTTTATTCACTGCAGTTCTAAACCCAAAAACCAAAGCCAATAATACAACGCCCATAAAAGCAATAGCAGATTGCTGGCTCATCAATTGCTTATAATACAGCAGGCAAAATACAAGGGCAACGGTGATGAAAATCCAAAACATGGAATGATCCATAAGTGTATTGTATTTTGAAGCCTCAACTTTAGGCATAGTATTAAATCTATTGAGATTGGCAATGGTGATGGCTCTTTGCTGGACAAATGCTAAATCGGTTTGATCCAACTGATTTAGATCTAAAACTTGTATGCTTGCGTTGGGCAATTCAATGGCTATTTGTTGGTCTTTGATCCATAGTAAGGCGCCCAAAATTGGCTTAGAGGATTTGATGAGATGCCATTCTCTAATGCCTTTAGAACCGGCATGCATGTCATGGGCTTTAAGTGGTTGAAAAAGCAGTAAAAAATTAATTACAATGTATTGAAGTGATTTCATAAGTTATCGGTTTAAAAGTATTTTGCCTGAATAGAGAACAGACTGTTGATTTGAAATGCTGTACAAATAGGTTCCTGAATAAAGTGGCTTGCCTAATTGATCATTCCCATCCCAATCAATCTGATAATTACCAGGCAACAATTGATGGCCATTCACCAAAGTTCTTAGCAATTGACCGCTGCT
>JBEIKN010000339.1:0-1525 GCA_040379725.1 Flavobacteriales bacterium | reverse complement strand
CCCCAGCCTTGATCAAATTTGATGTAATGACCAAGTATTTTGGCCCTAATACCAAACCCTAAGGCATATAAGAATGGGTCTCTTTGTGTACTAACGGTTAGGTTATACAATGGGGTTTGAATGATTTTAGTGTTAAACGGATTACTAATGCTATAGGGCGACGCGCCTTGCCAAGCTGTGCCAATGTCAGCGAATCCAATCAACATGATACTTCTGAAAAATTCACTGGCAATTGGCTTCTGATTGAAGTAAGCTAACAATGGCCAACGGAGTTCCATGTTTAAAAGCACATATTTGTTGCCTGCTCTAGCGTTTCGAATAAAACCTCTGGCTGGTGTAACAATACTCTGAAAGGCATATGGTTCAGTGTTTAAAAGTGGTAAGCTGTAGTTAAAATTATTAGAGTCAACATTTACGAGGGCATTTTCAACACCACCCATGTAATAAGCAGTATTTTGACTGCCAATAGACCAGGCTCCACTTAATCTACTGGCAAAATATAATTGTCTGTGAATTTGATGGTACCATCGAGCATCAAACACCTGATTCAACATGGTTTTTTGATTCTGCGTTTGTGTGTAAACATCTGCTTGGTATTTCATTCTAAGGCCTTCGAACAAATTCAAACCATTGCTTTTAATGTTATCAAATACATATTCTATACCTTGCCCGATATACAGTTTGTTTTGGATTTTATTGAGTAATTCTGAGGAATCTCCGGCAAGAATTCCTATTCTATCGTTGCGCATAAAAGCATTCAATCCAATTCGACTGCGCTCATTGAATGGATAGGCGATACTGGCTTTTACTTGTGCATTCACCATTTTTTGGGCAGATGGGTATTGTTCAAATATGCGACTTCTTCTAAATCCAATGAGGTCTTTGTCCCATCGGCCACTGCGATTGCTGTAATGGATATAATAATCAGAGGCTTTTATTCTTAAGGGAATGCGAATGCCAGCCACTACTGTATTGTTCTTTTGAATATCACTAATGGAGGTTTGAAGATGAGGCGAAATCAAAGGGTAATTGAAAACTTTTTCTGTTATTCCTGAAGGGAAAAGCGGACTGCCAATGATGCTTTTGTCAAGTTGCTGTAGGAAATAATCAACTCCAAATTGAGGCTTTGATTTGCTAAAAAAAGGCTGAGCGATATCTGTTTTTTGTGGACGCTTTAAGAGGTCATTTTCTTTATTTGGGAATCCACTGATGTATACTACTTCGGCCTTTTGTAGATTAGAGTCTTTTGCGGACTCTAGCTTGCCTAATAACATGCTGTCGTTTAGGTTATTGCTATCCAATTCTCTAATGGTCCATTTTCGATACGCTGTAGCAGGGGCATCACTAATGACATCGCTTTGCCAATTTTGAGCCATTTCGCCGAGATAAATACGGAAACGGTTGTTGTAAAATACAAGATCTGCCACATGAGTGCCATTTTTTGAAACGTCATTGCTGATGATACAACGTTTGTAATTGGTCATCATAAATGAGCGGTTACTATTAATGTCAAATGCGTAGTTGT
>JBEIKN010000338.1:0-1553 GCA_040379725.1 Flavobacteriales bacterium | reverse complement strand
CTCTCACCATGCCTTTGACCACTGGGTTAACTGCTTCTAAGTGAGAAGGATTAGGGCTTAACTTCAAGCGGACATCTTTGCCATTAGGCGTTTTTACGACAGTCGTGTAACCAAGGTGGTATTTAACATCCCCTTCAAATTGTTCGTCTTGAAACACTTTGCCTTCAAATTCACTGAAGATATCAGAATAGGTTTTATTGAAAATATTTGATAAGACATTCAAACGACCTCTGTGGGCCATACCCATGACAAACTCTTCAACGCCAAGCTCTGCACCGTAGTGGATTACACTGTCTAGAGCAGGGATCAAGCATTCTAAACCCTCCAATGAAAAACGTTTTTGTCCAATGAACTTAGTATGTAAAAAATTTTCAAAGGCAGTGGCTTGATTGAGTTTGTTTAAACATTGTTTCTTTTCGTTAGCACTCAGATTGGGTTGATTTTTAGTGCCTTCCATCAAATGTTTCAACCACTCAATTTTGACAGGGTCGCCAATATGCAGGTATTCTGCACCAATGCTTTCGCAGTAGGTGGTTTGTAAATGTTTTAAAATATCAGCAAGTGCGCAAGAACCAAGGCCCAATTCGTGCCCAGCGTTGAATACAGTGTTTAAATCTGCCTCAGATAAGCCAAAGTTATTGAGTTCAAGTGTCGGTGTGTATTTGCGTCTTTCTCTTACCGGATTCGTTTTAGTGAACAAATGCCCGCGGGTTCTGTAGGCGTTGATTAAATTCAACACATTGATTTCTTTTAGGGCGTCTTCGCTAATGGGTGTTGAACCTGGCATATTTTTGCCTGCAGCCAAGTCAAACCCTTCGAAGAATTTTTGCCAACCAAAATCAACTGAAGTTTTGTCGCTTTGGTATTGTTTGTAAAGATCGTCAATGTAATTGACATCGGCATTGCTTAAATATGAATTCGGAAGCATAGGCTAAAATTTGTGCAAATGTACTGATTTCAGAACATTTATAGAACAGAAATTTCAATTAAAATCAGGGCAATTATTGCTTTCTGTCTATCACAAAATGCAAGAGTTCAACCAAGCTGTTTCGTGATGCGTTTTCAGGCATGCTCAATAAGATTTCCATGGCTTTGTTTTGGTAATCTAACATCTGTTTTTGAGCGTAATCAAAGCCGCCTTTTGACAACACAAATTGAATCACCTCATGCACCGATGCCTTTTTGTCGCTTTTGTTTTTGATCAGATTGATGATGTGGCGCTTTTCTGAAGAAGATGCTTGATTGAGGGCATAAATCAATGGCAAGGTCATTTTTTTCTCTTTAATATCTATGCCGGTTGGCTTGCCAATTTTATTGTCGCCATAGTCGAATAAGTCGTCTTTTATTTGAAAGGCTATACCAGTGTATTCACCAAAAAGGCGCATTTGTTCTATGGTGTCATTTAAACAATTAACGGCTGCAGCCCCGATGGCACAACAGCTGGCAATTAATGAGGCAGTTTTTTTAGTAATGATGTCGTAATAAACCTCTTCAGAAATGTCTAACCTGCGGGCTTTTTCGAGCTGAAGTAATTCTCCTTCACTCATCTTCTT
>JBEIKN010000337.1:0-1559 GCA_040379725.1 Flavobacteriales bacterium | reverse complement strand
CCTGGCCAATCAATTGTTTATTTGGTATTTGCCCAACTGTGCGATTTCAAACAGTCATTTGGTTAACATTCCGAAATTTCAATCTTTTAATGGCTTTTTTACCAGCCCAGATTTCAATCAAATCACAAACATTAATGTTTGGACCATTGCTTTGACCATTGCGATTGTGGCCTCCATAGAAACTTTGCTCAATATAGAAGCACTTGAAAACCTTGATCCTCATAAACGTCCAACATTACCTAATAATGAATTATTTGCTCAAGGCATTGGCAATACCATTTCAGGTCTCTTAGGGGGTATTCCTATAACATCAGTCATTGTAAGAAGTTCAGTTAATATACATGCGGGTGCACAGACCAAACAATCCACTATTTTCCATGGAATATTGTTACTCATTGCAATAGTCTTTTTAGCCCCTATTATGAATTTAATTCCTTTAGCCTCATTGGCATCTATCTTAATATATACGGGCTTTAAGTTGACCAATCTTCAATTGTATAAAAAGCAATTTCAAAAGGGCTTAAACCAGTTTTTGCCCTTTATTATTACCATTGTTGCAATAGTGCTCACTGATTTGCTCGTTGGTGTATCCATTGGTCTTGGAGTAAGTATTTTATTCATTATAAGAAACAACCTTCATTCACCATTCAGACTCAAAACCAATTCGCATTATCTTGAAGAAAACCTCATCATAGAACTCAATAACCAAGTATCGTTTTTAAATAAAGCAGAAATAAAAACCATGCTTCAAAACATTGATACCAAGAGTAAAGTCACCATTGATGCCAGTCATGTTAGATTCATGGACCAAGATGTCATAGATGTAATAGATGATTTTAGAGATAATATTGCGCCTCAAAAACACATTGCATTAAACCTCATTGGATTTAACAGTTATCCCAGTAAAAATTCGATCCAATTTAACCTCCATTTAGACAAGTCAATGCAAAAGAGTCTAGATGCAGACCAAGTACTTGAAATTTTAAAACAAGGTAATCATAGATTTCTATCCAATGCCTATAACACCAAACATTTAAACCAACAAGTCACTCAGACCGCTCAAGGCCAAAATCCAATTGCACTCATTTTAAGTTGTATTGACTCTAGAACAACAACAGAACATATTTTTGATTTAGGCTTAGGGGATATTTTCAGTGTTAGAATTGCAGGCAACATCTTAAATGATGATATTTTAGGTAGTATGGAATTTGCAGTGCACAAAATGGGCGTTAAGTTAATTGTCGTATTAGGCCACACTAAATGCGGGGCAATTGCAGGCGCATGTGATAACGTAAAACTAGGTCATTTATCTCAATTATTACATAAAATACATCCTGCTATAGAGGCTGAAAAATCGATTACAGAACATCGCAATGGCGACAATTATGCATTTGTTGACAAAGTTGCGGAGCTTAATGTTCAACATGTCATTGATGGAATTCTTAGTGGAAGTATTATTATCAAGGAAGCATTTCAGCAAAATCAAATCAAGATTGTTGGCGCTATGTATAACATCGAAAATGGGAAAGTAAATTTCAACGAATAGCTTTATCTTTGAT
>JBEIKN010000336.1:0-1585 GCA_040379725.1 Flavobacteriales bacterium | reverse complement strand
TCAACAATATGGTAAAAAAAGGTTTCAAAAAAGACATAGCAATAACGCCACAATCTATGAATTATTGCTTAAGCTGTGCTATGGTATCTGAAGGGCTAACAGCAGAAAAGACCGTATTACCTGCCACTAAAACAGTAGCACCAGTATCAATTAATCGTTTGTAGTTTGACAAGGTTACACCGCCATCTATTTCAATTTCAAACGACACCCCTTGTTGGGCTTGCATGGTTTTTAATTGCTCGATTTTACGGTAGGTATTTTCTATGAATGATTGACCTCCAAAGCCAGGGTTTACACTCATTAAACAAACCAAATCCAAATCCCCTAAGACATCGCTTAATTGATTCACATTGGTATGAGGATTTACAGCAACACCGGCTTTCATACCAGCGGCCTTAATGGCTTGAAGGGTTCTATGCAAATGGGTACAAGCTTCTATGTGTACGGTTAATACAGCAGTGCCATACTCTGCAAAACGGGTAATGTATCTGTCAGGATCCACTATCATCAAATGCACATCTAATGGTTTTTGAGCATGTTGCTTTAAGGTTTGCATAACCGGAAACCCAAAAGAAATGTTAGGCACAAACACACCATCCATCACATCCACATGGAACCAATCCGCTTGGCTTTGATTGATCATTTGTATGTCTCTTTCTAGTTGGCCGAAATCAGCAGATAATATACTTGGAGCGATTTTGTGTTGCATGTTGCAAAAATAAGTGAATTTACTAAAGTAAAAAAAGTTCGCCCGGTCCTAAAACTTGCCCGCTAAGATGTTTTTTTACTGTATCTTCGCAAAAAAAATGTTCATGAAAAAAATTGTCCTTTGTGTTGCTTTACTAGGCATTTCAATTGCAGTTAAGGCCCAAAAATCAGGCGAAGTCGTTAAGCAGATGAAAAACGATTTAAGCTACTTGGCAAGCGATCAATTGGAAGGCCGTTTAACCGGTTCAAGTGGAGAGTTGCGCTCTTCGTTATACATTGCTGACCTTTTCAAACAATATAAAATCAGCCCTAAAGGCAACGATTCTGGTTCGTATTTTCAAACCTTTAGCATCATCAAAATGCGTATTTCTCAAGGCCAATCAGTCATGTTATGGACCGAAAAGGACGAAAAAAAATACGGTTTAAAATCGAACAAAGGCGAGTTTTATCCTTTAGCACAAAGCTGTAACCACGATAGTCTCAATGAAACAGCTGTGTTTCAGGCAGGCTATGGCATAACAGCTCCAGAGTTTAACTACAATGATTATACAGACACAACAGGCATCAGAGGCAAAGTATTTGTGATCAGACTGGGCAGCCCTGAAAGTGGCAATGCCCATGGCCGATATGAGCCTTACGAAAGTTTAACCTACAAAGTAGACCAAGCCATTAAAATGGGTGCCAGAGCTGTTGTGTTTGTGAATGTAAATCCTAACATTGAAGCACCTAAAGGTCAACTTGACCGTACGGTTAAACCAAGAAGCATCCCTGTTGTATATGCTGCTGCTTTGCAACCTTCAATCCTCAATGCCAAGTCTATTAGTTTCAGTGTGAACATTGCACAACTCAACTCAACCGCTCACAATGTGATTGGCAT
>JBEIKN010000335.1:0-1589 GCA_040379725.1 Flavobacteriales bacterium | reverse complement strand
TATGATGTGGCCAATGGCGTTCTTAAAGACCTAGGACTCAATATTAGCAACAACCAACACTTAGACAATGTTTATCAATTAGACATTGATAAGATTCAATAAGTTTTTGTTAGAAAAAAGTGGAAGTCTAACGTTTTACCAACAAGGGTAAAACACGATTTTTTATTATCTTTGTTTTTTGAACGAACCATATGTCAACCCCTAAATTCCATACATTAAGCGTTAAAAATGTTAAACGCGAAACCCCAGAAGCGGTATCCGTCACTTTTGATGTTCCAAACCATTTAAAAGAAGATTATCAATTTATTCAAGGTCAAAGCATTGCCATAAAGCATACCATCAATGGTCAAGAAGTTAGAAGAAGTTATTCCATTTGCAGCAGCCCTTTAGATGGCGAACTTAAAGTGGGCATTAAACAAATTCCAAATGGGGTATTTTCAACCTATGCGAATACCAACTTAAAGGCTGGTGATCAACTGGAGGTCATGACACCAAGCGGACATTTTTACACTGAACTGAATGCGGATCAACAAAAGCAATATTTAGGCATTGCAGCCGGCAGTGGTATTACGCCTTTATTGAGTATCATAAAAACTACCCTATTAAAAGAACCCAAAAGCCAATTCACATTGGTTTATGGCAACAGAAATACCGCCTCTATTTTATTTTTAGAAGATCTCGAAGCGCTTAAAAATCAATTCATTGACCGATTTAAGGTATTGTATGTTCTAAGTCAAGAGGCCGTTGATGTGTCGATTTTAAATGGCCGTATCGATGTTGAAAAAGCACAAGCTATGGCTCAAGAAAACCTGATTCAAATCCAAAACATTGATGAAGCATTCTTATGTGGACCGGAATCCATGATCATGTCCTTAAAAAATTATTTATCTGACAAAGGTCTTAACAGCAAGCAAATTCATTTCGAATTGTTCACCTCTCCTTCGGCACAACAAAGTACCCAAGTTCAAACCCAAGTCAACCAACAAGTTGCAGACCAAGGACCGACAGCTCAAGTGAGCGTAAAAGTTGATGGCCTCACCTATTCAATCGATTTACCATACAATGGCGAGACCATTTTAGATGCCGCACTTAAAAAAGGTGCTGATTTGCCTTTTGCTTGTAAAGGGGGCGTGTGTTGTACCTGTCGAGCAAAAGTCACCAAGGGAACTGCCAGCATGGACATGAACTTCTCTTTAGAAGATGATGAAGTTGAAAAAGGTTACATTTTAACCTGTCAGGCCCACCCTACTTCAGAAGAAGTCTTCGTTGATTTTGATATAAAATAATCATAGCATGCCCAGCAATTACACTAAGAAAATACTAAGACCTATTGTAAATGCAGGGAAACGCTTGGCTGCGCCTTTTGCGATTGGCAAAGACAAAGCCTATCAACAACAACTTAGAACACTTAAAAAAGTACTTGACAAGGCAAAGGATACGGAATTTGGTAAAACATACGGTTTTGCAGAAATTTTAGATGCCACCTCAGTCTATAAAGCCTACAAACATCAGGTGCCACTCATGGATTATTCCAAAATGCATGATTGGTGGCAAAGAGCATACAACGGCGCTGAGTATATTACTTGGCC
>JBEIKN010000334.1:0-1626 GCA_040379725.1 Flavobacteriales bacterium | reverse complement strand
GTTGTTCGCTCTTGGGGATTGCTAATCTTAAGAAATCCGGAGGTTAATATTGACATTGGAATAGCAAACAATATCAAGCCTGATATAGAAGTTACACCAGCGATCAGTTTTCCAAAACTTGTAATTGGATATACATCACCAAAACCTACCGAAGTAATGGTTGAAATTGTAAACCACATAGCAGAAGGTATATCAGGAAACTTTAAAGGTTGAGCATCTTTTTCGGCTATATACATCATGCTTGATAAAAACACAAAAGCAAAACTAATGAACACCAAACTTACCAATAACTGGTCTTTCTTGTAATAAAAAACAGCGCCAACCACCTTAAAAGCATCAATGTATCTGATGGCTTTAAATAACCTCAAAACTCTGAATATATTGAACAGATAAAATCCTGAATAATCACTCTTAAAAAGCAATAAATACAATGGAATAATTGATAACAAATCAATCAACATCAAGGGTGTTAACACAAATTTAATTCGCCCAAATAGTGGTTTATGAAAAGCGTGTAATTCAGTACACGTATAGACTCTTAAAAAGTACTCTAATGAAAAAAATACTACTGTAACCCATTCCAATAATAAGAAAACTGAGCTAAACCGATTGGCTATAGGTTTAACCGTTTCAAAAATCAAAAACAGTGAACTAATAATAATTAAAGAAAAAAGCAGTCCATGAAAAAGCCTATTCCATGGATTTTTACTGGTATGATTATCGATGACTTTAAAGATTCTATATTTTAAAGTTCGATGGTTCTGCATAGAATTAACCGTTTGCTTTCTTGTGGTCAGCTAAGAATTTAGCTAAACCAATATCGGTCAAAGGATGGTTTAACAAACCTAAGATCGCATCAAGCGGACAAGTCACCACATTGGCTCCACACTCAGCCGCTTTTACAATGTGTAAAGGATTTCTAACTGAAGCCGCTAAAATTTCGGTTTTATAATCTTGAACCGCATAGATTTCAGCAATTTGATTGATCAAATCCATGCCATCCCAACTGATGTCATCAATTCTACCGATAAAAGGTGATAAATAGGTGGCACCTGCTTTGGCTGCTAAAATGGCTTGACCAGCAGAAAACACTAAAGTACAATTGGTTCTGATACCGTTAGCCGTAAACCAGCTGATGGCTTTGATACCATCTTTAATCATTGGGACTTTTACCACAATGTTAGAATCGATTGCAGCCAATTTTTTACCTTCTTCAATCATACCCTCAAAATCAGTGGAAATGACTTCGGCACTCACGTCGCCTTTGCCCACAATTTGACAAATGGCTTTGTAATGTTGGATCACGTTGTCATGACCAACAATGCCTTCTTTTGCCATCAATGATGGGTTAGTGGTTACACCGTCTAAAATACCTAAGTCTTTTGCTTCTTTAATTTGATTAAGGTTGGCTGTATCGATGAAGAATTTCATATTACAAATGTATTCAATAGTGCAGGCTTCAAAGGCACAAGTTTTACACAGCTTTTAGGTGCTTAAAGAGATATTCTATTTCTTTGCATTATGATTCACCTGAATTGTTTTGTTTTAGAAGCCTTTGCCAAGGCCTTGCATCGAAGCATTGCAGGTAAACAACTCCTCGATTGTTTCAGCAATCATGCCGGATCC
>JBEIKN010000333.1:0-1627 GCA_040379725.1 Flavobacteriales bacterium | reverse complement strand
TAGGAGAAGGTTCCATAATACGTTCCTCTCCTTCAAAGCAAGCTTCCTGTCCTCCTGAAAAGAAAAACGTCACATGAGGATATTTCTCGGTTTCAGCAGACCTTAATTGTTTTTTATGGTGTTTACTCAAAACCTCTCCAAGCGTCATTTTGATGTTTTGAGTAGGAAAGATCACCTGCACATCCTGATAGGTGGCATCGTACTCAGTCATGGTCGCATAATACACATCCAAAGGTTGCATACCTTGTTCCGGAAAAGCTTCTTGAGTAAGCGCCTGGGTGATTTGCCTTCCTCTGTCCGTTCTGAAATTGAAACACAACACAGCATGACCGTTCTCAATACTTGCTATTGGTTGACCCTTTTCATCAAGCATCACTGAAGGCTTCATGAACTCATCCGTTATATCCTGCTGGTATTGATCCAACAATGCTGCTTGCGCACTTGGGTAGGTTTTACCCACTCCCTTAACCATTAAATCATAAGCCAACTTGACGCGTTCCCAACGCTTATCTCTGTCCATTGCATAATATCGGCCAATAAGGGTTGCTATTTTAGCTGAAGTGTTTTGAATGGCCTGTTCTAACTGCTCAATGTATTGAATGGCACTTTTTGGATCAGTATCTCTGCCGTCAGTAAAGACATGTATGTACACTTTCTTAAGGCCTTTCTGATGGGCCATTTGACAGAGTTCAATCAGATGATCGAGACTACTATGAACACCTCCATCACTCACTAAGCCAATTAAATGAAGCGGCTGTTGATTGTCCAAGCAATAATTCAAGAGGTTTTGCATAGATGGCATTTGTTGAGCGGTCCCTTCCTGAAATTGTTTGTTGATCAATGCCAATTGTTGCCAAACCACTCTACCTGCGCCAATATTCATATGCCCTACCTCACTATTCCCCATTTGCCCCTCGGGTAAACCAACAGCATTTCCGAATGTGGTTAATGTTGTATTGGGCACTTTTGTGTACAACTGATTTACAAAAGGCGTTTTGGCATTGTAAATACCATCTGTAAAATCCTTTTTACCAATTCCCCAACCATCCAAAATCATTAAAAAAACCCGCTGCTTTTGATCCATTGCACAAAGGTACAAAAAGAAGTAGATTGAACTTATATTTGTTGCATGAATTTAGCTTTAATCAGCCAAGACCTGAACGCTTTGATGCAAGAAACTGCTGCATTTATGGAAGTACAAAAAACACAGTTTGAGTTGACCCATGTTAGTAGTAAAGGCTTGAACCAACTGGTTAGTTTTGTTGATATTGAAACTGAAAAATTCTTGGTCAAAGGCTTGAGTAAAATAGTACCTGAGGCTGGCTTTATTACAGAGGAAAATACCAGTTCGGTGGGCGAACAAACCTATAATTGGATCATAGATCCGCTTGACGGCACCACCAATTTTATTCATGGTGTACCCGTGTATTCCATCAGTGTTGCCTTAGCTAAAGGCAATGAATTATTGGTAGGCGCTGTCTATGAATTAGGGCGAAAAGAATTGTTCCATGCCTATTTGAATGGTGGCGCTTTTTTAAACGGAGCCGCCATACATGTGAGCAAATGCAATCAGTTATCAGACAGTTTGATGGCAACGGGTTTCCCATACTATGACTTTGAGCAAATG
>JBEIKN010000332.1:0-1646 GCA_040379725.1 Flavobacteriales bacterium | reverse complement strand
TTCATAAAGGCCTATACCATGCTGCCCAAACCTTTGGATACAAAGTGTATCTTCAGTTATCAGAGTATCGACAACTCTACAAGGCAGGAAGGATCTCAAACGAGCAATTACATTTAGCGCTAGAAAAACATCACAAAACATCTGAATGGCTATCGGTTTTATTAGAAAAACACTATCCCGCTGATGACATGCCTAGAATTGGGCAATTAAGACAAGCTTTTAAATCATTATACAAAATCAATTTCGACAAGAACAATCATCCTGTTTTATTCAGATTGCTTAACAATTTTTTTGATCAAGGTATTTCAATTCACGGATTTCCGTTAAACAACCTTTCATTTATTGAAGCCATCAGAAAATTAGAGGAAAACAGCTTTGTTTCATTGTTTAAAACGCCAAAAGGTAAAGCCCTCTTACTTGACCCGAATACAAGTATTGAATCCCTGTTAAAGCGATTAATAGGCGATGAAAGTTTATTCGAACAATATTTGTTTGACCAGCAATTTGCCCATCCCGGTTGGAGTGGCATGACGTCAGTCATTGAAGACCAACCTACTACTTTACTTGATCATCGCAACATCCAACTCAAAGACCTCATTTGTCTTGAATTGATAATGGAAATTGACTTGTTGGAACACAAATTCAACGGACATTGGGAGCCTTTATCAAATGCGCTTGTGACACCTGTTAAAGCACTTTTCATACAGGATGCTCCAAATGAACTTTACACAGTTTTAGCCATTTGGCAAGAGGCTTTTGAATGGACCTATTACAATGAGGTTTTAAATGGTCTTCAATTGAACATTAGCCGCAAAAACACACAAAGCAAACCATCAGTCCATGCCCTATTTTGTATTGATGACAGAGAATGCTCTCTTAGAAGGCACATTGAAACTTTGGATCCTAATATCAAGACCTATGGAACGCCTGGATTCTTCAATATGGACTTTTATTTTCAACCTGAAAACACTCAGTTCACGACTAAAGTCTGTCCAGCGCCCGTTACCCCAAAGCATGTCATTAAAGAAATAGGCAAAGAGATCAAACGGTCAAAAACCAATTTCTTTTCTAAGCATTCTCATTCTTTGGTATTTGGATGGATCATTACGCAAACACTAGGCATTTGGTCAGCGTTAAAATTGTTTTTTAATATTTTCAAACCTGCTGTAAGCCCGAGCTCGACCTATTCTTTTAGACACATGAATGAGTTGTCTGATTTAGAAATCGAATTCAAAGGTAAAATTGAAAATGGACAACAATATGGCTTCAATACAGATGAAATGGTTGCAAGGGTTGAAGGACTGCTTAAAAGCATAGGGTTAATTCATGTCGACACGCCAATCGTTTATTTAATAGGCCATGGCGCTAGTTCATCAAACAACACCCATTACGCCGGATACGACTGTGGCGCATGTAGTGGAAGACCAGGTTCCGTAAATGCCAGAGTGGCTGCTTATATGGCCAATTCTCCAGCTGTTAGAACCATCCTTAAAACCAAAGGCATTAACATAGCTGATGATTGTATATTTATTGGTGCATTGCATGACACCACTCGGGATGAGATGGCCTATTTTGACACTAAAAACATGACCCAGGTGCAAAGTTTGTTCCATCAAACAATGATCAAACGCTTTAATGAAGCACTT
>JBEIKN010000331.1:0-1646 GCA_040379725.1 Flavobacteriales bacterium | reverse complement strand
TCATATACATTGATGCAGTCGCAAGTTTATACAATCGCGACAGTATTAAAGACATCATTCGAAAAACCACAGAGAATGTATTTGTTCCTTTAACAGTTGGCGGCGGCATCAGATCAATTAAAGATGCACAAGACATTTTAAGATCAGGCGCAGATAAAATTGCCATCTGTTCACAAGCAGTAAAAACACCAGAAATCATTTCAGAAATGGCCAATAAATTTGGCCAACAATGTGTTGTGTTATCCATTCAAGCCAAAAAGAATAATCAAGGCAATTACAACGTATGGTATGATGTTGCACGCGAACGAACAGAGATGGATGTAATTGAGTGGGCTATTAAAGGCGCTGAACTTGGAGCCGGTGAAATTGTATTAACCTCTATTGATGCCGAAGGCATGGAAAGAGGCATGGATTTAGAATTGATTCAAAAGGTAGCTCAAGCAGTGGATATTCCAGTAATTGCCAGTGGTGGATTTTCAAAAGCAAGTGATTTTGTTGAAGCCGTTTCAGCAGGGGCAGACGCTATAGCAGTTGCAAAAGCATTGCATTATGGCAAAGCAGCTATTCAGGACATCAAACAATTTGCTAAATCAAAAGGAATACTGGTACGATGAGTCTTAAAACAGTTCACATTATTGATTATGGTTCAAGTAATTTGTTAAGCATTTCTAGAGCTTTTGAACACATTGGTGCTCAAGTAATCATGGTTAAAAATGCCGAAGACATACAAAATGCCCACCACCTCATTTTACCAGGAGTTGGCGCATTTCCTGACGGCATGCAAGCCATTAAAAAGAGTGGATTTGATCAGGCCATTCAGCACTATGCTCAAACAGGAAAACCGTTAATGGGGATTTGTTTGGGCATGCAATTATTACTTGACATCGGCACAGAAATTCAAGAAATTAAAGGCTTGGGATTAATACCAGGTAAGGTCATAGAATTACCAAGAAATCAACCCGGATTTAAGGTGCCAAATATCAATTGGCATCAAGTTAATGCTTTGCAAGGGCATCCATTGTTTGAATCCATTCATGCATCAGAAATGTTCTATTTTGTTCATTCCTATTATGCTCAAACAGAACAAACACACAACACCATTGCTCTTACTGATTTTGGCAACATAAAGTTTGCTTCTGTAATTGCAAAAGACAATGTAATGGGCACACAATTTCATCCAGAAAAAAGTGGCAAAAAGGGACTACAAATGTTACAGAATTTTTTAAACATCAAATGAATATTTTAGCCATTATTCCAGCTAGGGGAGGGTCAAAAGGTATTCCGAATAAAAACATCATCAATGTTTCGGGTAAACCTTTAATAGCCTACACCATAGAACCCGCCCTTAAAGCCTTAAAGCTAGGTATCATTCAAGAATTAGTAGTCTCAACCGATTCGACTGCAATAGCAGATGTTGCAACTGGTTTGGGCGTCAAAGTACCATTCTTAAGACCTTCAGATTTGGCTACTGATCAATCTAAATCCATTGATTTGATTCAACATGCATTAGATTATTTTGCAGCAAACAATCAAACATTTGATGCCGTTTTATTGCTACAACCTACCTCACCATTAAGACATTTGCAAGACATTATCAATGCAATTGAAAGCTATAAACAATCAAATAATGACAGTTTAATCAGTGT
>JBEIKN010000330.1:0-1659 GCA_040379725.1 Flavobacteriales bacterium | reverse complement strand
TCGAAAATCAATGCCTTTAATGGGGCTTCCACCTGTCCTTTAGGACTAGGTACACGCTCTATAATGGCCTTAAGGATATCGTTCACACCCATTCCGGTCTTACCACTCGCTGGAATGATACTGTCTCTATCACAACCAATCAAGTCAATGATTTGGTCCTTAACCTCTTCTGGCATGGCTCCAGGCAAATCCATTTTGTTTAGAATGGGAATAATCTCAAGATCATGCTCAATGGCCAAATACAAATTACTGATGGTTTGGGCTTGGATACCTTGTGATGCATCTACAATTAAAAGGGCCCCGTCGCAGGCTGCAATACTTCTACTGACTTCGTAACTAAAATCAACGTGACCAGGCGTATCAATCAAATTCAAAACATAAGATTGCCCTTCGAAAGTATAATTCATTTGAATGGCATGACTTTTTATTGTAATACCGCGTTCACGTTCAAGATCCATATCATCTAAAACTTGCGCCATCATATCGCGTTTAGAAATGGTATTGGTATACTCTAATAAACGATCGGCCAAAGTACTCTTGCCGTGATCAATATGAGCGATGATACAGAAATTGCGAATGTGCTTCATAAACAGGATTGCAAAAATAGTCCAAAAGGACCATCAATTCAATAAAAAAGAAGCTATTACCAGCTTAAATTTTGATCCACTTCGATGGGGATCTTTATGACCACGCCTTGCCATTTGATTTTGGTATTACCTGAAAAGTGAACAGGTAGGCTGCGTTTTTCGCCCAGTGCGGCCGAAATCAACCCAGAAACACCCTGAGCCATTGACAAATTGATAAGGTCTACTGTAAAGGTAATTGGCACATTAAAAGTTGACATGGCTTGAATGTCTTGAATATTGGTTTGAGACACCCTTGCAATGGTATATTGATTGTTGTTGATTTTAATTTCTGTATTGAGCAACTGGCCTTGGATATCGGCATTATTAACCATTGTGACGACAGCAGAAAATGTCATCTGACTGGCTGTAATCTCCATACAATTCAAACTGTCTATACTAACAAACTCAGGGGCTTTAAAGAGCGATTGCTTTGATTGCATCCATAAGTATACTGTTACACCTAATAGCAGCAAGAAGCCAATAATCAACCACTTTTTCATAGTAGGCTCATTAAATCTGAAACACCTGTTGGTCTGATAGTATTTAGACCTTCTGCATATTGAGCATGAATAAATCTAGCTAGTTGAGCCCCCCTGCCTTCAATCGCCTTCATAAACTCTGGTGTTGCAATGGGGGTTAATGGTTCTGTGGACTCAGGATTGTAAAACTGAGATGAATAAAACATCAATACAGCCATTCTTTGTTCCCAATATTCTGATACATCAACAATAAGTTCAGGTTCATGATAGAGGTCTTGAATGTAGGCATATACTTGCTTAGGTCTGTGCGCTTTTTGAATCTGACCATTATCGTATGTCATAATTTTAGTCAAACCAGATAAAAATGCTGCACGCTTAAGCATCTGATGAGCTATCCCATGATCAGGATGCCTGTCCTCTGCAGAATTGATGAGCAAAATATCTGGTTGGTATCTGCGAATGCAAGTGATGATTTGCATTAAGGCCTCCTCGCTTTGACTCAAAAAACCGTCTTTTAATTGCAAGTTCTCTCTCACAGATAAACCCAATAATTC
>JBEIKN010000329.1:0-1672 GCA_040379725.1 Flavobacteriales bacterium | reverse complement strand
CTTGCTTCATTTGACAACTGCCATTGAATAGTTGTACTTGCTTCAAATGGATTGGGATGTACATGCTCTTCAAGATAGTTTTGATTGTAAATGGTAGGTACATACATTTGAGTTGAATCATAACAATTCACTTGTCCTATAAAATAGGAGGCTGAAATGTCCTTATTATGTCTTGTAGGTGTTTCGTTACGAGGCAGGTAAACTCTAACATATTCAACCTTAACACCATCTGGACGCACATGCACCCTCACATGCCCCGAGTTGGGTAAAATTTGTCCTTGATGATACCCATAGTCATAGGCGTATGAAACGCTGCTAAAATTGGGATGACTGGGTTGAGGACATTCCTGATAGACCAAACAGCTTTTATCTTGTTTACCAAAGAAATGATCGTGCCCATGAAAAAATATGGTCACGCGATGTTCTTTCAAAAGCTCTTTAATGGGCTTATACCAACCCGGACGGTTCTGAGCAAAACCATAACTACCATCTAGATTCATGCCTCCCCACTCGTATAAATCAGCATACTCAACGCCCCCTCTACCATCTGGATCTCCTCCTACTATTTGATGTGAAAATACAAATTTGAATTTGGAGGATGATTGCTCTAAGGTCTGTTTTAACCAATCGTATTGGGCTTTACCGAGCGACCAACGCCAACCATTCAATGAATCTGGTTTGGTTTTGGTATACCAATATGGATCAATGACTATAAACAAAGCATCGCCCCATTCCCAAGCATAATAATTTTCCCTTTGTCCAACATAGGGATGATGAGTAGTATCACCTGTATAAAACTGATTGGGCTGAGGATTTATGAAATATTTTTGCCTTTCAATGGTGCCCCAAACGGCAATATTATCAGCAGTTCCATTTAAGTTCCAACCAGACTCTCCTTCATGATTACCAAGCGCAATAAACAATGGCACAGAATGACAAATGTTCTCATAATAACTCCTGAGCATATGACATCTGTATGGAATGGTATCTCTAGGTACTTTTTTACTGGCATTGCGCAACTTATCAGTCATCAAAAAATCGCCGAGATCAATCATGAAATCAGGTTGATCTTCTAATTGATTGCGCAAGCAACGGTTGTAGACAGCTGTATCTGATTGTTCATCTAAGTGGGGATCTGCCTGAATCACAAAAGTAAATGCTTTGCCCTGTGAACGTTGGGTGCGAAATTGGTGAATGGGATTGAAAAATAAATTAACATCATTTGGCTTTCTAAATTGTAGTTCATAAAAATACAAGGTATCAGGTGTCAATGCACTTAATTCGATCTCTGCTGCTTGTCCTGAGTTGAACAATTGCCAAGCTGTTTGCTCTGTAAAGTTATTGCTATAGCCATACAAAATACGCACTTGAACGGTGGTATCAAAAAAGGCTTGAATGGTGATCGAGTGGTCAGTGGGTCTGCCTAATATTTCTTTATGAAGCATTCTTTGGGCATGCAGATTCGGAAATGCAAGCAGGCTCAATAAGCCTAGCATGAAAAAGCCCTTTAAAGGTGTTTTAAGGTGTTTATTCATTCGTGTTGTACAACTATTTTTTTAGTCACTATTTGATTACGGATCTTAACATCCAATGCATAAACGCCATTTGGCAATGCTTGCACATCTATGGCATGGTCTTGAGATGTTAAAAGGGTTTGACCAAGTATATTCTT
>JBEIKN010000328.1:0-1672 GCA_040379725.1 Flavobacteriales bacterium | reverse complement strand
GGAGGCTCAGAATTAGCCCATACCGCCACACAAAACGGCCCAGACATAGGGCAAGGCATCTTGACACAATTGAGCGCTTTAAACTACCCTAAAATCATTGTTGGCTTTGTAGGCTTTTTTATCGGAGGCTATTTACTCTATGCTTCTTTATTTGCTGCTATAGGAAGCGCAGTTGACAATGATACTGAAACACAACAATTTATGTTTCCTGTTTCAATGCCTTTGATCTTTGGATTAGTGATTGCCCAAGTAGCAGTCATCAACAACCCCAATAGCACGATAGCCATCTGGAGCAGTATGATTCCATTCACTTCTCCAGTGGTAATGATGGTCCGATTACCTTTTGATGTCTCTTGGAGCGAAATATTATTGTCTTTAAGCTGTTTGTTTGCTTGCTTTATTGCCATTGTTTGGTTGGCTTCAAGAATATACAGAATAGGCATTTTGAGCTATGGTCAAAAGGCCAGCTACAAACAACTGTTTAAATGGTTGATGATGAAAAACTAATTAAAGGGGACATAAACATTTAACCATTCGTCATCAATGACGGCGTTAAATTGTTTATAGAAATCTATTGCAGGGGTATTCCAATCCAATACTTGCCATTGCAAACGCTTATACCCTTTGGATTTAGCAAATTCGATCGTATGCAATAACAATTGTTTGCCGATACCCTTTCTGCGGTGTTGTTCAGTAACGATTAAGTCTTCAAGATACAAACAGGCGCCTTTCCAAGTTGAATAGCGCACATAGCAAAAGGAGATACCAATAACCTCCGCATTTAGTTCAGCGACAAAACAGGAATATAAGGCCTCTTGGCCAAACCCATCTTTTAACAACTGTGCTTCTGAATTAATCACCTGCTCAGGCGCTTTTTCAAACAAGGCCAATTCATTGATTAAAGCCAATATGGCTTTGACATCTGTAGGTTCTGCTGGTCTAATCTTGACTTGCATACACCCTAATGGTTTGGTCGCAGCACTCAATCACATCACCTGCCCTCACCTTGTAACGCTTGCGAAATTCCTGTATTTGATTACAAAACACTTCTCCATTCATCACCAATTCTTGAGCTTGAGCACCTGATTCAGCAATGCCCACAAACTTGAGTAATTGTATGAGTGGAATAAACTCTGTTTTGAGATAAAAAGCCAGTTCAGGCATCATCTGACAATAAGTTTTTGAACCGAAGAATGTTCGCCGTTGTGGAGTTTAGAGAGGTACACCCCTTTATCCAATTGAATATCGTCTACGTTGATGGTAAATTGTCCTTTTTTAACCTCATCGTCGCTCAAAGCGTGCGTAAATACAGATTGACCAATCACATTGGTAATGACAAATTGATACGTTACTGAGGCTTTTATTTCCAAATCAAAGTTTACTTGAAGGTTTGAACCAAGCAATGGATTTGGGTATAGCTTAAAAGACAACTCGTTGCCTACAGGGGCTGCAGACAAACTTAAACACAAACTGAAAGTAAGGAGTAAACAGAACGATTTCATGAACACTGCAAAGATACAAAAAAAGCCCCAAAAGATTTGGGGCATAAAAAAAGGCAGCTATTGGATAGCTACCTTTTTCAACAATTTCTTGTTTACAGATTAGTGTGCTGGAGCAGCAGCTGGAGCTTCAGTAGCTGGAGCAGCTTCTGTAGCAGGAGCAGCAGCAGCAG
>JBEIKN010000327.1:0-1674 GCA_040379725.1 Flavobacteriales bacterium | reverse complement strand
ATTTTCGTTTTCTGAACCACGCATTGAATAGTCCAAATAACAAGACCAATAAAACAGGCATGGCTGTATTGAATATCTGCCAATAGTGCTTTTCGCTTACCAAATCATTATCTGATTTAGGGGCTGAAATACGTGCTTTATCCAATAATCTCAATTGTATTTCTTTGGTTCTGATATCAATTAATCCACTCTCATCAAACATGTAATCAAAACAGTTTAGCAGGAATTTTTTGTTGGCAAATTGACGTCCTGTTTCTCTGTCAAAACCTAAAGGATATACTTCGCCAGTGCTGCGTTTGACCGCATTTAAACCAATATCACCATCAGCTATGACTATCATACTGTTTTTTACAGATTCTTTGACTGGCATTTCATAAATTTTATCAGGTCGTCTAAAATTGGATTTGAATTCACCTTCTAATAAAACACCCACCACTTGTTTGCCCGATTTGAATGACTCTAAAAAGGAGCGTTCAAAAGTGTGAGCCACCATACTTAAGTCAACATAGGCAGGTGCGTCTTGCATTTTGGTTCTATCGCTGCTTAATAATAAGTTAGTGACTTTAAGATTTTTTCTCGCAATTGGTTTTAGGGTACCCGTGTAACGTCCCCAAACCACTTCAAGGTTTTTAACAATTGGGTGATCATGGCCTTTAAAAGCAAAAACAGGGTAATACACCCACGGGAATGGCACCATTTGTCCAGGTCTACTTGGGTCATTTAACACAATGTTGTTGCATTGTAAATCCATTAACAGATTCGAATTCAATCTTACCCCATAATTGAATAATAGCGTTCTAAGGTTTTCATTGTTGTAATCCGGGAAAAAAGCCTTGGTTTGTCTTCTTAAACTATCATGTTCAGCCTGTATAGGATCAACCATCCAAATGGTTTTACCTCCATGCATGATGTATTGATCTAAAATGTAAGCCTCGTCTTTTTCGTATGGAATACTTGGTTTAAGTATAACAATACCATCATACATGCGCAACAAATCCAACGATTTACCTACAATCATTTTTCCCAAAGAATCATAATTTTGAGTCGATTCGGTTAAGTAAATGAATTGTTTGAGGTAGTTTTCGTCTGCCAAATTAAAGAAGACCCTATCTATACTGTAGTTCTGACTTAAAGACGCTAACAATTCATCAGAGTGGGCTGCATCTGATTCTCCGTGACCAAATAAAAAGGCAATCTTTTTAGGCTGCTTGTTGATGCATTTACGGATGGCATTGGCTATTTCATATTCGAGGCCTTCTATGGATTTATTAATGGCTGATTCCTCAGCTCTACCCATTTCGGTATTCAATAAATTAACAACGTATTCCTTATTGGCTCCATAAGACACTTCGGCAGCAGGCAATATCAAATTGCGTTTTTGTTGATCAGCACCCATTTCAATATCATTGTAATACTGAATACCTTTATTATTAAGCTGTTTAATGATCTCTGCTTTTTCTTTATCGTCTTTGTCTTTAAAGACATTTACAAATTCAAAATCAATTTTATTACCACTCATGTCTCTGAATTCAGTCAACATGTCTAAAGTAGCTGTTCTTAAGCGCTTGAATTTGGATGATAAATTATCGCCTTCTAAGTATACTTTAAAGAACAATCTGTCATTGACTTTTTTAGCCAGTTGAACAGATGTATTGGATAAAGTATAGCGATTTT
>JBEIKN010000326.1:0-1693 GCA_040379725.1 Flavobacteriales bacterium | reverse complement strand
CTTTGAACGCTATAAAAACATCACCCGTGAAGATGTGATGCGCGTTTTCAGAAACTACATCAAAAACAAAAACTATACTTGTATTCACATTGTGCCTGACCCTAGAGCCATGCAAGATCCTAACTTTAGAGTTGATGGTTACGAAAGTGAAAACCCTTACAAAAACGAAACCCCTGACAAATCAGCTTATGCGAACTTAAGCTTCAAAGCAAATGTTGACCCAGCTGGTTTTGACAGAAGCCAAAAACCAGTGGTAGCACCTGCTAAACCAGTTGTTGTTCCTGAATACTATTTAAGCAACTTTGACAATGGCATCAAAGTCATTGGCACCAAAACCACTGAATCTCCTAGAGTAAATATTTTGATTACAAGTAGAGGAGGGCATTTATTTGAAACAGGTAAAATCAAAAATGGTACCGCTGCCTTCTTAGGTGCAATGATGACTGAAGGCACATCAAGCAAAACAGCCTTAGACATTGAAAACAAATTAAAAAGCTTAGGCAGTTCGATTTCATTTGATGGATCAGGTCAACAGTTTAACTGTTACATTGAGAGCTTTAGCGACTCATTAAAAGCTACCATGGCTTTATTTGAAGACATATTCTACAATGCGTCTTTCCCAAGCAAAGAATTCAAAACCAACAAAAAAGCGATTTTAGGGTCTATTTCTAATGATAACTTTACGCCATCTAGTTTTGGTTCTAAGCAATTTAGAGAATTGATCTACGGTGTTGAAAACCCATTGGGTAAAGCATCGTTAAGCGAATACAAAGCCGCTGAAAAAATCACTGTTGAAGACTTAAAATTCTTTAAAGAGAATTTCTTATCGCCAAACTTGACTACTGTATCTATAGTAGGTGATATTGACCAAGCTGCTGCCATTGAGAGCATTGCCTGCCTTAAAAAATGGAATAATAAAAATTTAACCGTTCCAACTTTTAACAATTTCAATGCTACAGGTAAAACCCAAGTGTATTTGGTTAACCAAGACAATGCTAAACAAACGACCATCATGATGGGATACTTAACCATTCCTTATGACTACAATGGCGACTTTTTTAAAGCCAACGTGATGAACTTCTCTTTAGGCGGTGCATTCAACTCTAGACTAAACTTAAACCTAAGAGAAGACAAAGGTTGGACCTATGGCATTCGTTCTGGTTTTAGTTCAAGTGGAATTGGTTTCCCTGGCTTATTTACAGTCAGCGCAGGGGTTAACACCAATGCAACAGATTCTGCCATAAAAGAAGTATTCAGCGAATTGAACCGTTTTGTTGAAAAAGGCATTACCGACGAAGAATTGGACTTTACTAAAAAGTCATTATTAGGTGGAGAGGCTCTAAAATACGAAAGCTCAAGAGACAAACTCAGCTTCTTGACTTCAATCATTGTTAATGGTTTATCAAAGGAATTAAACACACAACGTGCTGAAACCATTAAAAATCTTAGCAAAGAAGAAGTGAATAGAATTGCTAAAGAATACCTTAAAACCAATCAATTTGTCATTGTTTGTATAGGCGATGATGTCATGATCAAAGACAAACTTGAATCACTTGGTTTAGGCAAAATTAAGATCATAAAAATGTAATTCTAATACACCCTTAAAATGTAAAAAAAGCCCTGAATTTCAGGGCTTTTTTGTTGGTATATTGTGGAATGTAATTTTAAAAGAGGTCTAAATAATTGATATCTT
>JBEIKN010000325.1:0-1695 GCA_040379725.1 Flavobacteriales bacterium | reverse complement strand
TTCATCTTTTGAAAACAATTTTCCACTTTTACCAGCCAAATACCATTGATTCGGGTTAGGCTTTATGGCTAGGGCAAATATTGAATCCTGATCAATTTTTTGAGTATCAAGACATTCCCCATCAACATTATAAAGATGCATATTTCCATCGCTGCCTACTATGCAAATTGTATCGTTGAAAACAACGGCTTTTCTGAGTGGTTTATTGGATACCTGAATGTGTTTTAACAAGGTAAAATCAGCGTTTAATAAGCTGCAAAAACCATTGCCTTGAAGCACCCAAATGCTTTGACCAAATTCAACAATGTCAAATATCGGCGACGGCATTAATTGAATACAAATCTGATCTGTTCCAATCACATACAGTTGACCTTTGCTGCAACCTACAAACAATTTTGATTGAATGTGAGACATGGCATATACTGCAGAACTGGTTTTAAGCACTGGTATAAATTGACCTGAAGTTTTGGACCACTCTAAAACAATGGCATCAGCACCGCCACTATAAAAGACCTCTTCAGACAATTTACACAAGGTATATACCGCTTGTGTATGTGCTAGAAAGTCGCGTATTTTTACAACATTAATTGGCATGCCCCTAAAACTTCTAAAACAAATTAACGACACAAAGAAAATCATGGTTTGGCAAATCACCGAACCTTTGTCGTTTTTTTTAGAAAAAATTATTTCACCAATAGATTCAAGTTTAACTCAAGCACATCAATTGACTAAAGCTTGTTCAAGGTATTTGATCAATTTAATCTTTGAACAAAACGTTGACCATTGCCTACAGTACACGCTTAAAGGCAAACCCCTATTAAACGATTTAAACGCGCAAATTTCAATCAGTCACAGCAAAGAATGGGTTGCAGTATATATTGACCGTTCAGATTCAGGCGAATCCATTGGTATTGACATCGAGGGACTTAGAAAAAACATACTAGGCATCAGTAAAAAGTTTGTAGGCCCTCAAGATTTTGACCCTGAACAAAACCCTGAAAATGCCCTACTAATATGGTCGTCCAAAGAAGTCCTATATAAAATTTATGCTGAAAAATCCTTGGATTTTAAAACGCATTTGAGTGTACAAATACTTCCGAAGTTAGCTGGTCAAATTGCCATTGGCAGCTATCATAAAACGGTTGTCTTAGACCATCAAAAGATCGAGGACAAATTATTGGTTTGGAGCTTGTGAGCCTATGCTTTAAATCCCTTGGCGATGCTGATAAAATCTTTGGATGACAAAGCTGCACCACCAATCAACCCCCCATCAATATCAGACATTGAAAACAGGGCTTCTGCATTATCAGGCTTTACGCTTCCACCATATAAAATTGAAACAGCATCCGCTACAGATTGATCAAATAAAGTAGCTACTGTTTTGCGAATATGGATATGCATTTCGTTGGCTTGTTCTGCACTCGCAGTGACACCAGTGCCAATAGCCCATACAGGCTCATAAGCAAGGATACATTTTAACATATCTTCAGCAGAAAGTACCTTCAAAGCTTGTAATTGCTCAGCCACTACTGCAAAATGCTGATTGGCTTCTCTTTCTGCAAGGGTTTCACCTATGCAATAGACCGGTTGAATATTGTGCTTAACGGCAATCGCCAATTTAGATGAGCATGAGGCATTGGTCTCATTATAGTATTGACGTCTTTCGCTATGACCAACCAAGGTGTATTGCACCCC
>JBEIKN010000324.1:0-1698 GCA_040379725.1 Flavobacteriales bacterium | reverse complement strand
ATCCCTATTGACTTGGCATGAGCCAGAGACAATTGATAAATCCCCGAAAGGCCTAAATACACGCTATTGATGGTAGCCACCCCTGCAGGTGCAGGAATGATCACCCCTAGGGTTGAAAACACCAAAGTTGAAAGTGCACCCTTGATGCCCAAACCTTGAGTAAAATCGAACGACATTAAGACACAATAGGTCATAAGCAAATAGGAAAACCAAATACCGATGGTATATGCGATAAATAGCAAAGGCTTTTTAACTTGAAATACACTCTTAGCCCCATCTAATAAACCATTGATCATTTTAAGCACCTTAGAGTCTGAACCAATTCTGAATTTAAACACCGCCCAAACACCTATAATAGCGACAGCTAACACCATTAATAATTTACTCAAATCAATATGCGACAGGACCTGTTGATCAATAAATTGATACAACAATTTAAATTGTATGGCCAATGCACTTAACACAACAATGCCTAACATCATCATATCGATGATGCGCTCGCTAAGAACGGTACCAATCAGAACATTTAATGGAATGTTGTCGGATTTTGATAACATGGCGCAACGCGATAATTCACCAGAACGTGGAATGCCTAAATTCACCAAATAACCACTCATAGTAGCATGATAGGTGTTTGACGCTTTGGCTTTGTAACCCATGGAGTCTAAAATCAGTTGCCAACGCATACCTCTCAACCATACTGCAAACACACCAATCGATGCAGACAAAACGACTAATGCTAGGCGGCTTGATGCTAAAGTTGCGTAAAAATCATTGAATGAAAAATTCTTTTGTATAAAATAAATGATCAACCCTCCTAATGCGGCAAAGATCAAATACTTTATGAGGGATTTGGTATTCAAATTAGATTTGATTACGGTTGTTTGGGAATACCAAACTAGGCTTATGTTGTTTAGCCTCTTCTAAGTCCATTAAAGCAAAACTGATGATGATGAGTTCGTCGCCTATCATACCCTTCCGGGCAGCAGCGCCATTTAAACCTATTTTACCTGAACCTCTTTCGCCTTTAATCAAATACGTTTCAAAACGCTCACCATTGTTATTGTTTACGACCAATACCTTTTCATTCTCAATCATATTAGCGGCATCCATTAAGGCTTCATCAACCGTAATACTGCCAATATAATTCAACTCGGTGTAATTAATTCTAACGTTGTGGATCTTTGATTTTAAAACCTGAATCATCATAAAAACTGAGGCAAATATAAGGCTTTAATTGATTTATTTTTGAATTAAGCTTTTGCTTTAGAATCAAGCAAAATGGTCACAGGACCATCATTGATCAGTTCAACTTGCATGTCTGCCCCAAATTGACCAGTTTGAACACGTCCAAAACAAAGTGTTGTCATCTTTTCAATGAATTGTTCGTAAAGCGGTAAAGCCAATTGTGGAGGAGCTGCTAGTGTAAAAGAGGGTCTATTGCCCTTGGCCGTTGAAGCCATTAAGGTAAATTGGCTCACCAATAGACATTCACCTTGAACATCGTTTAATGCCAGGTTCATTTTACCCTCTGCATCTGAAAACAAACGCATTTGAGCAATTTTCTGACAGAGGTATTCAATGTCATCATTTCCATCATCAGATTGAATCCCAATCAAGACCAATAACCCATGGTTAATATGCCCCAAAACAGACCCTTGACTACTCACAGAAGCTCTACTGACTCTTTGAATAACT
>JBEIKN010000323.1:0-1701 GCA_040379725.1 Flavobacteriales bacterium | reverse complement strand
TTTTGTTTTGAACCGGATCAACCTGAACAAATTGCTCAAGGTCTTTTTCCCATCATTAAAAACCCACTATTATTATCAGCTTTAAAACCCAATACTGAAGTATTAGACAACTGTAATTATACAGAAAGAACACGTCAACTCGCCTCTGTATTTGACACCCTCAATAATGAATCAAGAACCTAAAAAAATCTTGGGCATATCAGCCTATTATCACGATTCAGCTGCGGCAATTGTGATTGGTGGTAAAATCATTGCGGCCGCTCAAGAAGAACGTTTTACCAGAATAAAACATACCTCTGAATTTCCATACGAAGCGGTTAAATACTGTTTAGAAGCATCAGGATTACAACTCAATGAATTAGATGCCATTGTGTTTTATGACAAACCCTTTTTAAAATTCGAGCGACTTTTAGAAACATATTATGCATTTGCTCCAAAAGGTTTATGGTCTTTTTTAAAGGCGATACCAGTATGGATCAATGAAAAATTATTCTTAAAAAAACAAATTAGAATGGCCTTGAAATCCATCAATCAAGGACAAGCATCAACTGCACCATTGTTGTTTCCTGAACATCATTTGTCGCATGCTGCAAGTGCATTTTATCCTTCTTCATTTGAATCTTCAGCCATTCTAACCATCGATGGAGTTGGTGAGTGGACAACTGCTTCAATTGCCTTTGGCGATAAGGCATCAATCAATATTGTTAAGTCAATGCAATTTCCTCATTCAGTTGGATTATTGTATTCTGCATTTACTTACTTTCTTGGATTTACAGTTAACTCTGGTGAATATAAATTAATGGGCTTAGCACCTTACGGAGAAACAGATTCAGATCAAACTAAAGCGTATATTGATAGCATTAAAACACATTTGGTAGACATTAAACCTGATGGGTCTATTTGGTTGAATCAATCTTATTTTACCTACGCATCAGGCCTCAGAATGGTGAACGATCAACAATGGGAAAAACTATTTGGTATTGCAAAGAAAACAGAAGAGCAAGCCATAGAACAATCACATTGTAATTTGGCTTTGGCCATTCAAATGGTGACTGAAGAAATTGTATTAAAAATGGCAGAAGCGGCCAAGAAGATTACAGGATCAAATCGATTGTGTTTGGCTGGTGGTGTAGCACTTAATTGTGTAGCCAATGGTAAATTATGGACATCAAAATTATTCGATGATATCTATATTCAGCCTGCTTCAGGCGACGCTGGAGGCGCCTTGGGAGCAGCTCTAGCTGTAAGTCATCTGTATTTTAATGAACCTAGAGTTTTGCCATCAGGCTATGACCAAATGCAAGGCTCCTACTTAGGTCCAGAGTATTCAAACAAAGAAATCGAGATCATGTCCAAACGCATGAAAGCAGTATACACTTATGTAGCTGAAGATTCAGAAATGTATAAAGCAGTGGCTGAAAAAATAGCTCAAGGAAAAGTTATAGGTTGGTTTCAAGGACGCATGGAGTTTGGGCCAAGAGCACTCGGCAATAGGAGTATAATCGGTGATGCAAGAGATCCTGAAATGCAAAAGAAATTGAACCTAAAAATCAAATACAGAGAGGGATTTAGACCGTTTGCGCCCTCTGTATTAGCCGAAGATTCTGATAAGTATTTTAATTTACAAGGCGTATCACCTTATATGTTGCTGGTAGCGCCGGTGCTTGAAAGTCGACGTGTTACAAAGCCTGATAATTATCA
>JBEIKN010000322.1:0-1716 GCA_040379725.1 Flavobacteriales bacterium | reverse complement strand
GCATGTATGATTGGGCCAATAGTGTATTCCCGCTGACCATTACTTCGGCCATTTTTCCGGTATATTGGAACAAGCAAACCAAAGCGGGTATTGATGTTTTAGGTATGCATTTAACCGATTCCATTTTGTTTGCTTATTGTTTGGCGTTTGCCTACATCATTATTGCCTTGATCAATCCTGTTTTAAGCGGTGTTGCTGATACATCAGGCAATAAAAAACAGTTTATGAAAGGGTTTGTCTATTTGGGGGCATTGAGTTGTTTTGGGATGTATTTTTTTGATCAACACCACATTTATATTGGTGTGCTGACCTTTGTTTTGGGGAGTATTGGTTATGCCGGTAGCATAGTGTTTTATAATGCATACTTGCCAGAAATTGCCACTGAAGATCGATTCGATAAGCTGAGTGCCAGAGGGTTTGCTATGGGGTATATTGGTGGGGTGTTGTTGTTGATCGTGAATTTGGTGATCATATTAATGCCTCAGTTGTTATTTGATGTTGACGCTTATGTACAGTCGCTGTTAAGTAGCCACGAGTGTGTCAGTTTAGTGGATGCTCAAAGTAAAGCTAAGTCGCATTTTGCAGGCGTTAGTAGTCGCATAGCCTTTGTGACAGTTGGTGTGTGGTGCTTGCTGTTCTCCTTGATTCCGTTTTATTATTTGCCTAAATCAAAGTCAAATATACAAAGAGTGTCCTTAAGTAAAGGGTATCACGAAATGCGAAAAGTATGGCATCAACTCAAACAAATGCCGGTTGCAAAAAGGTTTTTAGCGGCTTTCTTTTTTTACAGTATGGGGGTTCAAACCGTGATGTATGTTGCTGCCACATTTGCAGATAAAGAGTTAAAAATGCCTTCTGATAAATTGATCATGACCATTCTCATCATTCAATTGATTGCCATTGTTGGAGCATATGCGTTTTCTAAATTGTCAGAGAAAATGGGCAACATCTATGCGCTTTTGTTGTTGAATGTGATATGGATTGGCGTTTGCTTGGCAGCTTATTTTGTTTACAGTATCACTGCCTTTTATATTTTAGCAGCGGTTGTGGGGTCCATTATGGGCGGTATTCAGAGTTTATCGCGTTCAAGTTTTGCCAAAATGATTCCTGAAAACAGTCCAGATACGACGTCTTTTTTTAGTTTTTATGAGTTCTCAGAAAAAGTAGCCATTGCCATAGGCGTGTTTGTTTTTGGCGCAATTGAACACATTATGCGTCACGTGAATGGGACCATCAGTATGCGTTACTCAGTGTTGAGTTTGATGCTGTTTTTTATGGTTGGAACCTTGTTGTTGAGAGGGATTAGACATCAGTCATTGCATGCACAATAAACACTTGTTTTTGTTAAGGGGTTTGCCCGGTGCGGGTAAATCAACTTTGGCCCAAGCATTGGCAGGCGTGAACGATGTTGTGTTGTCAATCGACGACTTTTTTACCAATCAAGCAGGGGAGTATTCTTTTGATTTTGCGCAAAATCATTTGGCTTATAAACAATGCGAACAGCGGTGCGAAGAGGCTATGCAAAAGCAGGTGTCTAAAGTATTTGTCGCCAATGTGTTTAGTATGGATTGGGAAATTCAACCGTATTTTAAGTTGGCGGAAAAATACGACTATCAAGTGCATGTTGCAACCGTTGAGCATTATCACGAAGGCCAAAATCAGCATGGGGTAAGCGATGAACAATTACAAAAAATGGCCGATAAATTCAAAGTTGTT
>JBEIKN010000321.1:0-1724 GCA_040379725.1 Flavobacteriales bacterium | reverse complement strand
AGGCAATAGATCAATTGCTAAGTAAATGGATAAACACTTCAAAACAATTTATTCTTAATCATTTAATTGAACGTCCAAAAACCATTAAAACCTCATTGTTATTTAGTATTGAGTCATTGGCTCTAGGGGGAGCTGAAAAAAGTTTGACGGTGCTTCTACAAAATTTAAATGTTAACTTGTTTCAAGTACATTTATTGTTGTTTTCAAAACAAGGTTTATTTATACCGCAGATTCCAGAACAGGTTAAAGTATATTATCATCCTTCAGTGCGATTAAGATTGCGCAATAGAATCATGTTCAAGCTTTTTAAAATGACTAATATCGGACGTTTTCATGCGGCTCAGTGGTTTTGGTATTTGTTTGGCGCTTCTTATTACAAATTTCCAAAACAGGTTGATGTGGCAGTCTCATACAGTCAAGGTTTTGTTACCTATTATGGGGCTAATAATATTTCTGCTAAAAAGAAATTAGCCTGGGTTAATACGGATTATTTTAAAGCGGGTTACCATGCTCATATTGATTGGCCTTATTATCAATCATATGATGCCATAATAGCTGTTTCTGAAAGTGCCAAAAAAAGTTTTGAATCTTGTTTTTCCCCACCTAATTTGCTCAACAAAACAGTTCAAGTCATTGAAGATATTCTTGATGTGGACTATATCAGGCATAGGGCCAAAGACCCAATTGCATTTAAATTCAATGACAGTGCTTTTAAATTAATAACTGTTTGTCGTTTGTCAAAAGAAAAAGGACTGGATATGGCTTTGCAAGCATGTTTTAACCTTAAGCAATCAGGTTATAAAATTCAATGGTTGGTGATAGGGGATGGCCCCTACCTTTCAGAATTACAGAACCTCATTGTACAAAAAGATTTGATCAATGAGTTTTTATTGTTGGGCGCAATGCCTAATCCGTATCCATATGTAGTGGCTTCTGATGTGTACATTCAACCTTCCTATTTTGAAGGATTTGGGATTGCGATGCATGAGGCTGCAGCATTAAGCAAAGCCATCATTGCTACCAATTTCCCAACAGCCTATAATTTAATTCGCCACAATGAAAATGGACTGATTTCAAAGATGGATGCTAAAGCGCTTTACAATGCCATTATAGATCTCATCAATCAGCCTGAAAAAATCAAAAAATTTGAATTGGCACAAATCACCTACAGCTCAAATAAAAAAAATGTGTTAGCTCAATTAGAACAATTGCTAAGTAAATAAGCTAATTGAAATGGAATTCATAAAAAGACAATTTTTCAGTATAAAACAAATAACTTCATGAAAGTGCTTTTTATCAGCAATGCCATACATGGCTCAGGTGGTTTAGAAAAGGTACTGGCTTTTAGATGCCATCAAATGATTGCAGCTGGTTATGAACTTGATATAGTCTGCTTAGAACAAGCCGACTGTTTTTTTGAGTTTCCTAGAGCAATCAACATCTTTAGCCCTCAAAAGCATTCTAACAATCCTTTTTTGAGAGGCTTGTATTTTAAACAATGCCTCAAGCAATTGTTACAACGCAAACAATACGATCTTGTGTCTGTTTGCGACGATGGCATTAAAGCCTTGTTTTGGCCCTTTATGTTTAAAAAGTCCAATACCCATTGGTCTTATGAACGCCATGCGGAAAGGGGCTTTGGCCTGCCAAATGTTTTAAAGCAATCCAAATGGTTTGTAAGCATTCAGAATCATTTTCTAAGCTACTACCATAGCATGATTTGT
>JBEIKN010000320.1:0-1732 GCA_040379725.1 Flavobacteriales bacterium | reverse complement strand
TTGGCTACTGATCAATCTAAATCCATTGATTTGATTCAGCATGCGTTAGACTATTTTGCGGCCAACAATCAAACATTTGATGCCGTTTTATTGCTACAACCCACCTCACCTTTAAGACATTTACAAGACATTATCAATGCTATTGAACGCTATAAACAATCCAATAATGACAGTTTAATCAGTGTTTACAAAGAGGAATACATTAATGATTTGGTCTTATACCATCTAGAATCAGATGGAAAAACCAGCAAACCACTCAATGATTTGCATAACAAAGGCATAAGAAGACAAGATCATGGTCATGTGTATGTCAGAAATGGCTGTATTTATATTACTTCAACATCCCTAATTCAGAGTGGATTTGTGATTGGCGAAAAACCGCTATTGTATATCATGGAGAAAAAACAATCCATTAACATTGATACCCCAGAAGACCTAGAAATCATCAAAGCATATTTATGAAAATTGGCATCATTGAACCAAAATCATTTTCAGCCGAAGCCATAGAATTAATTCAGCAAAAAGCGGAAGTTTTTTTATGGAATGGACAAGATTTAGAACAGTTTATTGCAGATAAAACTTCTTTGTTTGTTAGGTTGTCAATTCAATGGAATGCTCAAATACTTGAATCTGCTAGCCAATTGAAATACATCTGTTCGCCAACTACTGGACTCAATCACATCGATCAAAATTATTGCACATCACACAATATACAAATCCTATCACTTCAGGGTGAAACAGATTTTTTACAAACCATCAGAGCAACACCAGAGCATACCTTAGGTCTTATAATTGCGCTCATGAGAAATTATCATTCAGCCTTTATTCAATCAGAAAATGATTGGGATAGAGACCGGTTTAAAGGCAATGAAATATATGGCAGTTCAATAGGTATTATAGGACTTGGACGCGTAGGTTCCATATTGGCTAACTATTTAACTTGTATGGGCGCTAAGGTCAGTTATTATGACCCCAATGTGACTGATACAAACTACATCGCATTTCCAGACAGTTTAAGTCTCATAAACCATAATCAAATGATTGTGATGTGCAGTAGTTACGATCAAACAATTGGGACTATTCTCAATCAAGAACATCTTGAAGCGCTCAAAAACAAATATTTTGTAAATACCGCTAGAGCTGAATTATATGATGAGTCTTTATTGATTCAACTCGCATCTAAGAAACACTTTAAAGGATTGGCCATTGATGTCATTCAAAATGAACAATCAGAAAACAATCATTTGGTTCAGTTATTGGCATTGACTAAAACCAGTAACACCATTATTACCCCTCATATTGGCGGAGCAACGCATCAATCCATGCCGAAAACAGAGTTGTTTATAGCCAAAAAATTCATACAGACCATTTGAAAAAAGCGCTTTTAATAGAGATACTTAAAGCACCTGATTATCAAGCAGCTCTTAAGCAGGGCGTGGAACTCATTGTTTGTCAGCGATCTTTGGTAGAGTCGCCAGAAATTAAAGTGGTAATGGCCGATGATTATCGCGTCGAAGGCAGTTGGCTAGCCTACCAATACAATCAAAGTATCTGGCAGATTATGCGCTCTAAATCACCAAACGAATGGCAAATAGATGGCATAGATATCGCGCCAATGGTACCTAAAAAATTGTATTGGAGTAATCATTCAATAGGCGCAATTTATGCCGCTGCAGAACAATTTAAATCTACACATTTTTTTATTGATCAGATTCAATACTTTCCAAAAAAT
>JBEIKN010000319.1:0-1750 GCA_040379725.1 Flavobacteriales bacterium | reverse complement strand
CAAGGCAGGCCTTAAAAAAGGCGATCAAATTATTGGCTTAAACGACAGCAGTATTGAATGGTACCATGAGTTTAAAGAACGCATTCCAAATTACGCTAATAAAAATTGCAACATAGTTGTAAAGCATTCAAACAATAGCATAGACACCCTAAACATTAAAGTAAGTCCAGAAGGCACTTTGGGCTTTTTCCAAAACATTTACTACATGAATCAAATCGAAAGCTTTAAATATGGCTTTGTTGAATCAATCAGTATTGGAAGTTCTAAAGCCAGTGAAGCGCTTAGTGATAACTTAACAGGACTTAAAAAATTAGTCAGTGGTAAACTTGATCCAAGAAAATCTGTACAAGGACCAATAGGCATAGCCACAATGTTTGGTGCCGAATGGATATGGGAGAGATTCTGGGCTTTAACAGGCATATTGTCTTTGATTCTCGCCTTTATGAACTTATTGCCTATACCAGCCTTAGATGGCGGCCATGTGGTCTTCCTTTTGGTTGAAATGATCATTAGAAAACCAATCAATGAAAAAGTAATGACTGTATTACAAGTCATTGGGATGGTACTGTTATTATCGTTAATGGCCTTCGCCTTTGGCAATGATATCTACAAACTCATTGTTAAGTAATGCAACTTGAAAAGCCCAATACAAGTAATTATTTTGCTTTCTATGAATTGCCTGTAGCTTTTGCTATCGACGAACCATCACTCAAACAGTTGTATTTGAACAAAAGCAAAGTCTATCACCCAGACTTTTATTCAGACAACATTGAAGACCAAGCAATAGCTATAGCAACATCTTCATTTAACAACAATGCTTTTAAAACCTTAAGCAATCCTATTTCTAGGGCTCAATACATTGTAGATTTGCAATCAGACTTGAATGAGCAATCCGTTCAGTTGCCCAATGATTTTTTAATGGAAATGATGGACTTAAATGAAACATTGGAAGCTGAAGAAGCCCACATACCTGAAGCCTTGCAAATACAAATAGGCAACTACAAACAAGAGGTATTTGATCAAATTCAAGCCAATGCTTTAGCCCAAGATTGGGTGAATACGCAAATGGCATTATTGAAATGGCGTTACCTCGAAAGATTGGAACAAAGACTGCGTTAATGCGCTGTTTTCTGAACGGATCTTAACCTCAAAAAATTGATGGGATTACCTGTTAAACCTTTGACCCAATTTTGATGCATTCTAATGCTTTCATCATAAAACAAAACAATGTAAGGCATTTGATCCATGAGTAAATTATCCGCTTGAGCCAACAATTGATTGCGCCTTTTGGGTGATAATTCTCGCCTACTGTCTTGAAGCAACGCATCAAAACGGTCTTGTTTAAAATGAGCGTAATTGGGACCCAATGGACTAAAATTCTTGGACTCAAAGCAAACCAAGTAATTCTCAGGATCAGAATAGTCTGCTATCCAACTACCTCTCCAACAATGTATCTTTTGATCGTTTCTAAGTTGCCTTAAAAAACTTGAGGGATGCACATCAATTTTCACTGGCACACCCAATTGATTCCATTCCTTTTGAATGTATACCATTAAATCTAAATAGTCTTGTGTGGTATTGATGATGATTGCTTGCATTTTAGACACGTCTACATGAGAGCGCTCTAAATAATACTTTGCGCTGTCCAATTGGTGTTGGTGGTCATTGACTTCCGCATAAGGGTATTGAGCAAACCCATAAGGCACAAAGCCCTTATCAGCAGCTATCCCTACCCCGTTTCTTAAATATT
>JBEIKN010000318.1:0-1757 GCA_040379725.1 Flavobacteriales bacterium | reverse complement strand
GTTAATGCAGATTGCAATAACCAAATCAACAGGAAGCTATAGCGCATAAGCTTTGTTTGTTTTATGCAACGAATTACGCCTTTTTTTTTTAATATCTCTCCACAAAATACATGTCTTGTGTTTTATTTGTGATTAACCGATATAACGCATTGAATTTTAAGGTTGAATTTCAAAAAAAAAGTTCTTACTTCGCATGACAATATGAGCAATTCTAAATTACAAAAAGACGCCTTAGATTATCACAGTTCGGGTAGACCCGGTAAGATTGAGGTGGTGTCGACTAAACCAACTCAAACCAAAAGGGATTTGAGTTTGGCCTATTCTCCTGGTGTTGCAGAGCCTTGTTTAAAAATCGCTGAAAATACCAGCGACGTTTATAAATATACAGCAAAAGGCAACTTGGTTGCTGTAATCAGTAATGGTACCGCGGTATTGGGCTTGGGCGATATTGGTCCTGAAGCTTCTAAACCAGTGATGGAAGGTAAAGGTGTTTTATTCAAAATATTTGCAGACATTGATGTGTTTGATATTGAATTAAACGCAAAAGATGTTGAGGGATTTATTCAATGTGTTAAAGCTATGGAGCCAACATTTGGCGGTATTAACCTAGAAGACATTAAAGCCCCAGAGTGCTTTGAAATCGAAACCAGATTAAAGGAAGAGCTTAAGATTCCTATCATGCACGATGATCAACACGGAACAGCCATTATCAGTGGTGCAGCTTTGTTGAATGCACTAGAATTGGTGAATAAACCAATTGATCAAATTAAGATGGTTGTGAACGGTGCCGGTGCAAGTGCCATGAGTTGCAGTAAATTGTTTATTGCCTTAGGGGTTAAGAAAGAAAACCTAGTGATGCTTGATAGCAAGGGTACTTTAAATGCATCAAGAAAAGACCTAGATGAATACAAGCAATTTTTTGTCACCACGACTAAAGCTAATACACTCGAAGAAGCCATGTCGGGTGCTGATGTTTTTGTTGGATTATCAAAAGCCAATATTTTGTCGCAAGACATGATCAGAAGCATGGCCAAAGATCCTATTGTGTTTGCTATGGCCAATCCTGATCCAGAGATTGCCTATGATTTAGCCATTGCTTCGCGCCCTGATATCATTGTTGCAACTGGTCGAAGTGATTACCCTAATCAGGTGAACAATGTTTTGGGATTCCCTTTTATTTTTAGAGGGGCATTAGATGTAAGAGCTACTGCCATCAATGAAGCAATGAAATTAGCAGCTGTTAAAGCCATTGCGAGTTTGGCCAAAGAACCAGTCCCAGAATCGGTCATGATGGCATACAACGAAAAAGCCTTAGAGTTTGGTCGTCAGTATATCATTCCTAAGCCTATCGATCCACGTTTGATTGAAACGGTTAGCCCGGCTGTAGCAAAAGCAGCCATTGACAGCGGTGTGGCTCAAAAGACCATAGATAATTGGGATGCCTATAAATTAGAATTGAGAAACCGTTTAGGGCTTGACAATAAGTTCATCAGACGTATGATGGCTCAAGCGCGAAAAGCACCAAAGCAAGTGGTGTTTGCTGAGGCTGATAATATCAAGATTTTAAAGGCAGCTCAGATCTCAAAAGAAGAAGGAATTGCCATACCAATTTTATTGGGTAATGTCGAAAAAATTAAGTCATTAATGGAAGAGCATAGCATTGATTTGGGCGATGTGAAAATCATTGACCCATTGGTTGAAGATGCTCAACGCGAAGTTTATGGCAAGAAGTTTTTTGAGAAACGTCAACGCAAGGG
>JBEIKN010000317.1:0-1767 GCA_040379725.1 Flavobacteriales bacterium | reverse complement strand
TGGCAAATTGGCAAATTGCTTTTGCTTAATGAGCCTGCTCCATAGGTCATAATCTTCAGCTATATTGCCAAAACGATTGTTGTATAAAATCTTTTCTTCCTTGTAAAAGTTGCGCGATAAAACACTTGGTTGGAACTGGCAATTTTTGTAAGTCAAACAAGCTTTAATGGCTGCATGCTCAGTAGGGCATTTGTACAGGGTTTTTGAATCGCGATTTTCGAACATAAAAGATCCAACCAGGTCGCAATTTGGGTGTAGATTTAAGTAGTTAACTTGCTTGCTGATACGATTGTATAACATATAATCATCCGCATCTATCCAAGCAATGAATTCACCAGTGGCTAGTGTTAAAAGTTGGTTTCTAGAGGCTGCTATGCCTTGCTGCTTTGGCGCTAGATGATACTTGACTTTTGTTGGGTCAAGGGTTTTGATGAATGAAAAATCGCCTTCAGTTGAAGCATCGTTTAAAATGATGATTTCTATGTTGCTGTAGTCCTGATTTAAACAGGAATCTATGCAGCGTTTTAATCCTTCTGCATGGTTGTGAACCGGAATCAATATGGAGACTAATCCATGCATAATTTGATCATGTATTTTTCTGCCTGAGCAATATCGTATTTGTCAATGAATGATTTTGGTGCACAGGCGTGTTTGTCTTGCTCAATTAATGCAATCGCCTCGTCAATTGAATGCACTATGAAACCATTGCTTTCTTTTAGTAAATCACCAAGGCCGCCTTTGTTGTAGCCAATAACTGTTGTGCAAACCAATTGACTTTCATGAACAATACGGTTCCAACCTTCTGCTATGCCAATTAAAGCCAAAGTGTAGGACGATTTTGCCATACAATCTATGTAATCAGTAAATTGTTCAAAATGTTTGATGGTATAATGCGCCGTGCTCATTGAGCTGCTTTTGGCATCCAAGTTGGTAAAGTAACAGTCCCAACCTTTGGTCGTTAGTGCTTCTGCTAATTTGAAGATTTGAGGGTCGTTTTTGCTGCTCCATTGGCCTAAGTGGATTGACTTTGTTTTGGGTGTTTTACAATACGATTGATACCATTCCGTTTTGAAAAAATTTGGGAATAGTTGTACATAGGGCAATTGCAAATTTTGCTTAAAATAATTTAACCAATAAGGCGCCACCACGATGACTTTAAATCGGGCCTCGTCTTTTTTTCTTAAGAGTTTGAACAATGTTTTATAATACCATTTTAAGCGTGGGTTAAGCCAATCCTCTTCATTGAAATTATGTAAGACAATCCAAACCTTTTTCTGATTGAACCAATTCCGTATAACGGCCATTAATGCCGTTTTGGCCGTTACGATATTGAGTTCAGCTTGGCTTTTAAAAAAGCTCCAAATTAGCAATTCGATGTGGGCAATTGGATTTTGGAAATATTTGTTTTTTCGAACCTGTTCAGGCCTTACAGATTGGGTTTGTGCAAAATGAGCTACGGCCTGATCAAATAAGAATTTTTCATGTCTGTTGCCTCCTGTTTCATGCACGCCATAACTGATGTATCTGATCCGCATGGTTTAGAATTGAAAATAAATAAACGGTTTCATTTCGCTTGACATCGTTTGATAAATACAGATGCAAGTAACAATTAAGACCATTACTTTTCCCCATGCTGGTAATTTGATGAACGCTTTTTTATAAGACCATTTCATGTCTGAAGGCAACCAATGGATAATAAATGCCAATCCCATTAAAAGAAACACTTCTTTAAAATTACTTAAGATGTCTGGTAAAATACCCCAATGC
>JBEIKN010000316.1:0-1768 GCA_040379725.1 Flavobacteriales bacterium | reverse complement strand
TCAAATCCATTACCCTGGCTACATCTTTTAAACTCATTTTTGCGGCCATTTTACCGTAGGTAACAATCTGTGCAACTTGATTACGTCCGTATTTATCAACGACATAGTCAATGACTTTTTGTCGACCTTCGTCGTCAAAATCGGTATCAATATCGGGCATGCTCTTACGTTCAGGATTTAAGAATCGTTCAAAAAGCAAATCGTATTTTATGGGGTCTATATTGGTAATGCCTATGCAATAGGCCACTGCACTTCCTGCAGCCGAACCTCTGCCCGGGCCAACTACTACGCCTAATTCTCTACCAGCTTTTATGAAATCTGAAACAATTAAGAAATACCCTGCAAAACCCATGGTCCTGATGGTAAACAGTTCGAATTTTAAACGTTCTTCGATTTCGGCATCAATATCACCATAGCGTTTTTTGGCGCCCGCCCAAGTCAGTGCCTCGAGGTAATCATCTTGGCTAGCATAATTATCGGGCACAGGGAAGTTAGGCAATAAAATATCTTTTTTAAGATTGAGGGGCTCAATTTTTGAGACGATCTCATTCGTGTTGTCTATGGCTTCAGGAATGTCATGAAAAAGATCAGACATTTCTTTTTGCGTTTTGAAATAGAAGTTATCGTTAGGGAAGGCAAAGCGTTTACCTTTAACAAATTTGTCATCATCTGAATCCAGATCTGACATTTTTGGAGTGCTTTGTTTTTCGCCCGTATTGACACACAAAAGTATATCATGTGCATTGTAATCAGATTGGTCAACATAATGAGAATCGTTGGTGGCAATCATTTTAATGTTGTGCTTTTGAGCAAACCCCATTAAGACCTTGTTGACTTGGTCTTGTTCGTTTAATCCGTGCCTTTGTAACTCTATGTAATAATCATCTCCAAAGACATCAAGCCACCATTTGAGTTCTTCCTCGGCAGCAGCTTCCCCTTTTTTTAAAATGGTTTTTGGTATGATAGCACCTAAGCAGCAAGAGGTAGCAATTAAGCCTTCGTGGTATTTTAAAATGAGTGATTTGTCTATACGTGGCCATTTGCTGTACATGCCTTCAATGTATCCTAATGAACAAAGCTTAGAGAGGTTTTTATAACCCTCAGGGTTTTTAGCTAACAAGAGTTGGTGATAGCGAATGTCTTTGTCTTCTTTGGTAAAGGATTTTCTGTGACGGTCATCGACCATGTAAAACTCACAACCTACTATGGCTTTGATTTTTTCAGAACCCTTGTTTTGTTTGGCTGCCTCAGCGACAAAGTTGAATACGCCAAACATATTGCCATGATCCGTTATCGCGACTGCTTTTTGCCCATCAGCTATGGCTTTGTTGAAGAGGCCTGAAATGGAAGCTGCGCCGTCTAATAATGAGAACTGAGTATGACAATGAAGATGAGAAAAATTGGACATTTAACAAGGGAGTAATTCGGATGTGAAATTAATTAAACCCTCTGAATTTTGAAATGAAGTGTTGATAAATTCAAAAGAATATGTATAACTATTTAACAGGCATTCTCTGTTGAAAAAATAAACAATAATTACTGGCATTTGTTCTGATATTTGTATCAATTATGCAGGCCGAAATTATAACTGTTGGAGATGAATTGTTGATAGGTCAAGTGATTGATACTAATAGCGCTTGGTTGGGTCAAATTTTGAATAAATACAACATTAAAATCAAGCGCATTCATTCCATTAGCGATGACGCCTCTGAAATCAGCTATTGTCTTGCTAATTGCTTAGAACGCTCTGAATTGATCATTATGACAG
>JBEIKN010000315.1:0-1770 GCA_040379725.1 Flavobacteriales bacterium | reverse complement strand
TTTAGCCTCGTTCCACCAGATGTCCATTTGAGACAAGCCTATGGTATTGAGTGCCAATTGAGCTTGCTCAGCTTTGGATTCAATGTACTCAAATCGCGTTTTGAATTTCTTGTTGGTTTTTTCCAATGCATCATCAGGGTTGATCTGTTCAAATCGGGCGTAATTGACTAAAGAAAACAACAAATCACCAAATTCAGCCTCACGTTCAGTAGCCGTTTGAGCCGTTTTAAACTCCTCTAATTCTTCTTCAACTTTTGCCCATACTTGTGCTTTTTCGGACCAATCAAAACCCACTTGAGCCGCCTTATCTTGCATGCGCAAGGCCTTAACTAATGAAGGCATTGAAGCAGGCACACCACTTAGTACTGATTTTTTTTGCTGACCCTTTTCAGCCAACTTGATTTGTTCCCAATTGCGTTTGACCTCGTCAGAATTGTCAACATTGACCTCCCCATAAATATGCGGATGTCTTCTGATTAATTTTTCACAGAGTTGATCAATCACCGATTCAATATCAAAAGCACCAGATTCAGAGCCTATTTTGGCATAGAACACAATGTGCAACAACAAATCGCCCAACTCTTTTTTGATCTCCTCATTTTGCTGTTGCAAAATCGCATCGCTTAACTCGTAAGTTTCTTCAATGGTTAAATGCCTCAAAGACTCAAGGGTTTGTTCTTTATCCCATGGACACTTAGCTCTGAGCTCGTCCATAATATCTAATAATCGTTTAAACGCGGTAAGTCTTTGATCAGATTGCATGGCACAAAAATAGTAGATAAATCATGAGTTTGATCTTGCTTTATGTCTGAACAAATAAGGGAAAACTTTTACAAACTAGCCGAATTTAATCCTTATATTCGTAACAATTAAACTGTCCCATTTCCGTTAATAAGCTACATGAAACGAACTGCCTTACTGTTGATGATTTTGACTTGGATGGCCAATGCGCAAGCCAATACAACTGACTCAACCTATATTAAAGATCCTTATTTCCAAAAACTGATAAAAACCAATTCACAAGTCCCTATTTTCTATAACGACCAGGTGCGCAAACAGATTGGCAATTATCTTAAAAACATCAACAATAGCACAGCCATATTAATTGGCAAAACCCAGTATTACCAGCAATTGTACGGCCAATTATTTGATCAAGCTGCAGTGCCTAAACAATTGTTTTTAGCTTCTGCCGCATTTTGCAATTCAGATCCATCCTATGTTGACCCTGACGGAGGAAGCGGACTATGGGGTATTACTTACGCCATTTCAAAGAAATACAAATTGAATTCTAACAGCTACGTAGATGAAAGACGCAATCCTTCCAAAAGTTCACAAGTGGCTGTAAATTATTTTAAAGATTTGAATGTGATTTATCAGGATTGGCTAAAGACGCTTGTTGCTTTTAGAACCGGGCCAATTAACATGAATATGGCCATTCACAAAGCCAACAACAGCTTAGATTATTCTATGATACACAACCAATTGAGTGTGGACTATCAGAATGCAGCTGTCAACTATATGGCCTTTTGGTATATTTGGAATTTCTACAACGACCATAAAATACTCCCCATAAAATACAAACTCCCTGAGACTGACACAGTCCATGTAGAGCATGAGATTGGACTTAATGCCATAGCCTTCAATTTAAATCTTTCTGAAGAAGTCTTACAATTGTGCAACCCAGAGTTAAGGTTGGGTATAGTCCCTGAAACCTACAATCAAAATGGTTTGCAATTGCCGAAAGATAAAATCACAGAGTACCGTTCATTA
>JBEIKN010000314.1:0-1786 GCA_040379725.1 Flavobacteriales bacterium | reverse complement strand
GATTGATTGGCATAATTGATGATTTCAACAATTGACATCGCTCTTGAAAAATCTGCTTGGTTTTCGAGTTTGCGTTGCAATTTGTAAATTTTCTGAAGGGTCACAGGGTCTTTTAATCCGTCCTTTTCTCTGGTATCAATGACAATCTCGAAAGGCATAACGCCCTTGAAATTGTTTTGAATGAACATCAAATCCTTATACAATGGGTCCTCTTTGCGGATATCATCTACCATGTATACCAAAGGGGTGAGTTTGAAAATACCATATACAGAAACCACAACCAATAACAAGGCAAAGTAATAAATGCGTTTCGGACGATTGAACACCATGTGGTGAATCCAATCCACAACACGCAACATGAATTTGCTCTCAAGATGTTTGGTTTGTTTCAAACTTGGGGCCTTGAAAAAACTGAATAAAATTGGGATCAATGTCAATGAAATAACAAAAACAGAAAACACGCTCAAAAAGGCAACAACCCCAAACTGTTCTAGAGGTAAAGTATCCGTAAAATAAAACACGCCAAAACCGATCGCTGTGGTGGCATTGGTTAAAACAGTCGCAACGCCAACTTTGGAAATCACCAACTGCAAGGCTTTGAATTTATCTTGATGTTTGGTGTATTCATCATGGTATTTGTGCAATAAGTAAATACAATTTGGCACACCAATGACAATCATAATGGCAGGAATTAGACCTGTCAACAAGGTGACCTTATACTGAAAAACACCTAACCAACCCACACTCCAAACAACCGCTACAAAAACAATAAACAACGGGATGAGAATATTTGATACGCTTCTAAAAAACACAAGTAATAACAAAGCTGTCACGGCCAAAGCCAATAGGGTAAAAAAGCCCAACTCATCTTTTACTTTAGTCGATAAAGTATGTCTCACAAATGGCAAACCACTGTAATGCAATTGGATGTTTTGACGTTGCTTAAAGGCCTCGGCTTCTTTAGTAATGGCATCAATCAATGGGGTCCTGTCTTTGCTGTCCAATATAGATTTCTCAATACTGATAACCATTAGAGACGAATTTGAATCCGGGTTATAGATTAAGTCCTTGTAGAACTTCATATCTAAAATGACTGTTCTTAACGAATCTAATGTTTTTGCATCTACCTTTCCCGTTACAAGAGGTTTGATTTCAAATTTTTGCAGAGAATCGTTTCGAGTTAAATTGTATAAATTGGCAACCGACAAAACATCCAGAATGCCTTTTATGCTGTCAATCTTTTCTGCAGTTTCATGAAGGTCATTGTAAAAATCTGGGGTAAAGATTTTATCGGATTGAAATCCAATGATGAGTTTATTGCCGTCGTCTCCAAACTCCGTTTTAAACTTTTCGTAATCGATGTATTCAGGATCTGAATTTGGTACCAACTTTTGCATGTTGTAGGCCAATTCAACCTTACTTGCAAAATAAGCCATCATGCCAGTAATGGCAAGAACAACAATCAATACATAGACTCTGTACTTTAAAATCGTTGAAGCTATTTTATCCCACATAATTAAAACAGCAGCAAAAGTACATTTAATTCAAGGATTTTCAATTCATAAGAATATACACAAAATGTGCAGACATTTCGTATTTTTGCCCTATAGGGCATATTCAAACCATGAAAGGCTTTAAATCCGCATTAATCGCAATCCTTACGCTCACTTTTTCAAGTGTAATAGCATTGAGCCTCAACGGCCAATCTAAACCAGCAGCAATCGGCCAATGGCGCATACATTTACCTTACTACAATGTAGAGCAAGTGTGTGAAACCCCTTCTACT
>JBEIKN010000313.1:0-1790 GCA_040379725.1 Flavobacteriales bacterium | reverse complement strand
TCATCAACTACGACAAATCGTATTTTGCTGACGAAGGTCTCAGAGTCACCACCTCTTTGTTAGGCGATCAATACCAGATCTTGATTGTGAACCATTTCAGACAATACGATGTGGCTAAAAAGTTTTACAATCAAATCAAAGACAACAAAGCCTTTTTTGACGAGGCCAAATTGGACAACGCTCAACATCAATACCTTATTAGTAAAGACAATTTTAGCATTCTGATTGGCGACAAAGTGCTTACAGATTATCAGCGTTTTTACCAGACCAATTATAAGTTTTAATCAACAATGAGTTCATCAACACCAAGTACCCCAACACAAAAATTCTGGAAATGGTTTTTGTATTTTCTCTTGTTCATCCCTTTGTTCTTTATACTTGTCAATTTTGGCATTTTAGGCTCAATGCCAGACATAGAGGAGCTTGAAAATCCTAAAAGTGCAGTTGCAAGCGAATTATACAGCGAAGACGGCGTAATGATGGGTCAGTATTACATTCAAAAACGCTCTACTTTGGGCTACAATGAGATTCCAAAGCAAATGTTTGATGCTTTGATATCTACTGAAGACGAGCGGTTTTATGAGCATTCTGGTATTGACTTAAAACGCTTTGTTGGTGCTGTTGTGGCATTAGGGTCTTCAGGTGGAGCGAGTACGATTACCCAACAGCTGGCTAAAAACCTGTTTCATTACGAAGATGGTAAGCGCCCAAATGTGGTCATTCGATTGTTGCAAAAAGTGAAGGAGTGGGTGATTGCTGTCAGATTAGAAAGACGTTATACCAAAGAGGAGATTGCAACCATGTATTTGAATACAGTTCAGTTTTCGGGTAATGCCTATGGAATTCGATCTGCCGCTAAAGAGTTTTTCAATAAAGAACCCATTGAGTTGACCACTGATGAATGCGCTGTATTGGTTGGTGTTTTAAAGGCCATTACCATATACAATCCAAAACGCAATCCGGAAAATTCTAAGAACCGACGAAATGTGGTATTGGGCCAAATGGTTCGTAATAAGAAATTAAGCGCAGACGAATTTGAACAATTAAAAGAAACGCCTATAAAGCTTAATTATCAATACGAAGACCACAACAGTGGCATGGCGGTATACTTTAGAGAATGGCTTAAGAAAGATTTAAATGAGTGGTGTAAAAACCATAAGAAGCCCAATGGTGAAAATTACAATTTGTACAAAGATGGTTTGAAGATTTATACCACGATCAATTCTAAATTACAATTGTATGCAGAAGAGGCGGCCTCAAGGCATCTAAAAGATTTGCAACAAGATTTCGATAAGTCATGGGGCAACAGAGAACCTTGGCGCGACGAAGAGTGGAAAGTCCTTAGCAATTATCCTGTTCAGGAATTAAAGAAGACCCCAAGGTATTATGCGCTCAAGCAAATGTATGGTTCTGATACCTCAAAAATCATGAAGGCATGCAGAACTAAGACCAAAATGACCTTGTTTTCATGGAAGGGTGATATTGACACGAGTATGAGCCCTTTGGATTCAGTTAAGTACATGAAGCGTTTTTTGCATACAGGTTTTATTGCAGTTCAACCAACCACTGGTCAAGTTAAAGCATGGGTTGGAGGCATTAATCACCATTATTTCCAATACGACCATGTCAATAAGAGCGCTGGCAGACAGGTGGGTTCTACCTTTAAACCATTTGTGTATGCTTTGGCCATAGACAACAAATTATCGCCTTGCATTCAATTTCCGAATACACCGCCACCTTATCCAAATTGGACTGTTCATAACAGCGATGGCAGTACAGGTGGTTCCATG
>JBEIKN010000312.1:0-1803 GCA_040379725.1 Flavobacteriales bacterium | reverse complement strand
TTAATCGCAGGCATACAAGTTAAACAGCAACAAAATTTATACAATGGTAATATCCATTACCGTACCAACGAATTGGATATTCAATCGACTACATACTACATCAATGATCCTATTCAAGGGGTGATCCCGGTAACAATCTATGATACCACCCGCTATGTAAAAGATAATTTATTCAATGTCAATCATGCTAATACCTATAAAATGACTCAAGTGCCCTTGGGCGTTAGTTACCAATTTGGGTTAGGAAAGAGTCAATTTGCCTTCAATACGGCTTGTGTGTTAAATTGGGTATCAAAAGCATCTGGCAAACAAATTGACGTGAATCAAAAAGCGGTAACTGCATTTGAATTTGCTGGCAAGTCGTTTAGTATGGGAGGAAATATCAGTTTAATGACGGCTTATCCAATTGCCCCTCGCTTTAAATTATTTGTTGAACCAGGCGTTCAATGGTTTAAAATCAAGGCCATAGGAATGGGTAATAATTTCAACGAAGCGGTCATTAATTACAACGCCAGTTTTGGTCTTAGATATTCAGTGTTTTAAATGAAAAGATTGTTTGGTTTGATTGTTATGATAGTCCCATTGGTGGCAATGTCTCAATGGGTAAGCTCCTCCATCGGGGTCAATGGTTTGTCGTTCCGTTTGGCCTCTGATGGTTCGGTGCTTGATTCTATCAATTCAGCAGCCATTGAAACCAAATCAGGTTTGGGCTTGATGCAAAAAATGGGTGTTTGGTGGAGTGCTACCGATAACAATCAAATTAAAAGGGTTTCTGCCATTGATCCCTTTTCATTTATTTCAGAACAATGGCCAGGTCCCTTGTCACTTTCTGGAATGCAAGCGCCCATGCCATCTGATTGGAACAGTGTATACCCAATGTCTGCCTCAGAAATCAACTACCATAAAGCACATTTTTTGGAAAAGGATTATTCAATGCCGCTGTCAATGCGCAATTGGCCTGGCTCTAATCAGGCACCATTTGCACCAATATTAATGCCCTTTGTAGATTGGGGTAAGAGTGATCAAGTATATGAGCCAGAAAATGGGGATTATCCATACATACATGCTGAATCCCAATTAAGTGCCATTACCAATGATGTTTTTGGACATCATGATTTTAGCAATGCTAACCCACTAGGGATAGAATGTCATACAGATATATTGTCCTTTGCAGATACTCCATTTGTAAATTCGGCAATCATCCGATATACCGTGTTTAATCGCTCCAATCAAGACTATTCAGATTTTGTTTTTAGTGTGATGAATCACTTTAAAATTGGGCAATTGTATAATGAGCTATTGTGTACAGATCCAACTGTTAACGCAGTTTTTGCCTATAATGATTTTAATGAAGCAACGTTTTCAAACAAGCTGGTGTCTATTGGTTGTATGGCGCTCAATAGACCTATAGCATCAACCATGTACATCGAAAATTCAAATGATGCAGTAATTGGTCGCCCTGACTCCATTGCACATTTTTATAGATTAATGAGGGGGCAATGGAAAAATAACAAATCTTTGACTTATGGCTCGAATGGTGCTGATGGCTCAGAGCCTGCTAAATTTGTGTATACAGATTCATTTGATATCAACGGGCGCAGTTTTTCTTGGAAAGATAGCATTCCTAGTCAAAAGGTAGCCTTGATGAATTTTCAGTCAACAACTTTACCCGCTCAAGGGGCATTGATGTATGATGTAGCCCTATATTCTGTTGAATCAAATAATAAAAATATTAAACAAAACACCCAAAAGTGTTTAAGTATTAGAAAGGCTTATCAGGCTTTAAAAGGCTTTTCGTCGGTG
>JBEIKN010000311.1:0-1817 GCA_040379725.1 Flavobacteriales bacterium | reverse complement strand
GCTTCCTGACCAGAATCGTGTCTTTCGTGTAAAGAGGCTAAATGAGCAGGTTTATTGATGGCGATCACATGCTCATCTTCATAAACAATATAGTCTTTAAGCTTTAGCATACTTATTGGTTGCGCATGTCCAATTTGATTTGAGTTAAGACATGTTTGGTTTGTTGAGCAAAATCTCCCTTCATTAACCAGTCATAGTAACCAAAATCTGATTTAAAGACTTCTTTTACTATTTTGCCTTTGTGTTTGCCAAAATTAAAGACGATTTCTTTGTGTTCATTGTAGACCAATCTGCCAGCCAAGTCAGCTAGGTTGTTTTGTCCACTAAAGGCGTGTAAGTAATCAATATTGGGCTCTATTTGCGTATAACGCTCAAGTTGAGATTGAATGATTTCCCAAGTAGCTTCGGTGTCAGCTTTAGCACTGTGAGCATTGTTAAGCTCTTTACTACAATAAAATTTGTATGCAGCAGTGAGGTTACGTGGTTCCATGGTGTGGAAGATTTTTTGAGCATCAATGAATTTGCGTTTACTGATGTCAAACTCTACTCCTGCTCTATAAAATTCTTCTACCAACATTGGAAAATCAAACTTGTTACTATTAAATCCTGCAAAATCAGCATTGCCAATAAAGGCAATCAAATCATGTGCTTTGTCTTTAAAGCTTGGCTCGTTCAATACATCAGCATCATAGATGTGATGAACAGCAGATGCTGCCGCCGGAATAGGTACACCTGGATTTAATCTTAAAAACAAATCAGTGCGTTCACCATCTGCTTGAACTTTAATTAAATAAATTTCAATGATACGGTCGTATGCGGTATTAACGCCAGTGGTTTCAAGGTCAAATATTATAAGTGGTTTTGTGAGTTGTAGTTTCATTGTAATAAATCGGGTCTTCTTGTTTTAGTTCTATTTTCTGCTTCTGTTAACTTCCATTCTTCAATCAGTTTAAAATTGCCTGATAACAATACATCGGGTACTTTAAGGCCTTTGAATTCAGCGGGTCTTGTGTACACAGGAGGGGCCAATAAACCGTCCTGAAAGCTATCGCTCAATGCGGATTCTTCATTGCCCAAAACACCTGGAATCAGTCTTACAATGCTATCAGTCATTATGGCGGCAGCTAACTCGCCACCAGTTAATACATAATCCCCGATTGATATTTCTTTGGTAACATATAGGTTACGTATGCGTTCATCGATGCCTTTGTAATGGCCACATAGTATGATCAAATTCTGTTGAAGCGACATGGTATTCGCCATTTGTTGATTCCAAGTTTGACCATCTGGTGTTGTGTAAATCACATCGTCATAGCTTCTTTTGGCTTGTAAATCTTCAATGGCATTGGCCAAGGGTTCGCACATTAAAACCATTCCAGCACCACCACCAAATGGATAATCATCCACTTGACCATATTTGTTTAAGGCATAGTCTCTTAAGTTGATGAGGTTAATTTCAACATGGCCTTTGTCTTGAGCGCGCTTTACCATTGAGTGGTTGAGCGGCCCATCAAGCAAAGCTGGTTGAACAGTGATAATGTCTATGCGCATATTACAAATCTAATAAACCCTCAGGGAAATTCATTTCAATGGATTTGGCTTCATGATCAATGTTGACTATGAAATCCTCATGAAATGGAATCAATACATCTTTAAATCCAATACGACATTCAAGCAAAACATTGTTTGGGTATTCTAATAAATTGGTGATGGCAAATCGTTCTTGATTAGCATGATTGATCATTGTGTAGCCAATAATGTTAATAGAACTGCTTGGTTGATCACCTATGAAATCCAATACTTTTTTGTTGCACAAG
>JBEIKN010000310.1:0-1825 GCA_040379725.1 Flavobacteriales bacterium | reverse complement strand
GAACGGTAGGGTCAATTTCCGTAAAGTTATAGCGGGTAGAATCCTTTAGATTCATCCAAATAGACCCCCCATTGCTTTTGCCTGCAGCCCATAAAGAGCCATTTGTTTTAGCAATGTAAGAAAATGTTTCCCCAGCCATAATATCTATGGCATCACTGGCCACCCAAATTGGGGATATTGCGGATCCATTGTTCCCGCTTCCTAATGAACCACCATAATTTGTACCCCAAGCATAGACGTCATGATTGTTGTCCAAGGCGAAAAAATGAAAGCCGTCATCACAACCCGAAATGGCAACTACATCGCTTAATCCGGGTATTCTTGAAACAGAATCTTGTTTGTTAGAGGTTCCAAGGCCGAGTCCAGTTTGTGCGCCCCAAGTATAGACATAGCCGGCGCTGTCTAAGGCAATAATGTTCGTACTGGTTGCTTTAATATCAACGATCTTAGTGAGTTTGGGGTTTTTAACCGCCACTTTAGCCACAGTTGAAGAAAGACTTTTATTGCCCAGTCCGCCATTGGCATTAGAGCCTGTAATCCAAACAGTGCCATCGCTGCATAAAATGGCCATATTGATTCTTGAAACAGCTACCCGGACTGCATTGGTAATGTATTTTGCCTTTTGTGGTTTTATGATCACATTTGGAGAGATGGTGTCATTGCCAAATATGCCATTGTTGTTTCGGCCAACAGACCAAACCGAACCATCGTATTTGACAAAGGCACACATTTGAGCCCCTGCATCTAAAAATCTAACACTATCGAGCATTTTTGTAGGTTTGCTAGCAACAGGCTCTCCCCAATACCACCCTGTGCTGTCAAATTTAATAGCCCCCATATTATAACCAGTGGAATAGTATTTAACATTGGTCATTCCCATAACTTTCACTGGGGTAGCAGATGGAACAGTTGTGCCATCGCCCAATTCTTTATGGTGGTTGGCTCCCCAGCCATATAGTTGATGGGAATCGCCACATATGGTGTAAGCAGAATAAGATCCTACTGTGTAGTTGGCTGGTTTATACCAAAGCCTTCCGCCAAATCCATCGCCCACCATGCTGTTTTGCGCCCATGTCAATACAGGGCATAGTAGCATGAACAAGAACAAGGGCCATATCTTAAAAAGCAAGGCGCGCATTAATCGGATAATACAAATATAGTAAACCATGAGCATAATTTTAAAACAAGTAATTTGATGGCTGGGCAATTGAAGACTGTATTAGACCTTTTTTTGATTGAATTTTAGGTATATTTGCAGCCCTAAAATCATGCGTAAACTATTAGAAAAATTTGAAAATAAACAGCCTGAAATCGTGTTTGAATGGAAAGACAGCGAAACAGAAGCTGAAGGTTGGGTAGTGATCAATTCATTGAGAAACGGTGCTGCAGGTGGTGGTACACGCATGCGTAAAGGGCTTGATAAACGCGAAGTTGAAAGCTTGGCCAAAACCATGGAAGTTAAATTCTCGGTTTGTGGTCCTCCAATTGGTGGCGCCAAATCAGGCATTAATTTTGACCCAGCTGACCCGCGCAAAAAAGGTGTTTTAGAGCGTTGGTATAAAGCCGTTCAGCCCTTGCTAAAAAATTATTACGGTACTGGAGGCGATTTAAATGTAGACGAAATTCACGAAGTCATTCCTATGACGGCTGCCAATGGTTTATTGCACCCACAAGAGGGTATTGTTAACGGCCATTTAAATTATTCTGCTGAAGAAAAACTTAAAAGCATAAGCCGCCTTCAACAAGGGGTTTTGTTGCCTATAGTCGATGAGCGTTTTACGCCTGCTGTTGATCAACAATTCACCATTGCTGATATGATCACTGG
>JBEIKN010000309.1:0-1867 GCA_040379725.1 Flavobacteriales bacterium | reverse complement strand
TTCATTTGATTCTTGTGGCACTAATTCTGTAACAATCGCTTCAACAGGATTCGCTTCTGTAATGGTTTCAACGGTTGCAGTATGTTCAGTTGAATCAACACCAGTAGGCATTGATATTACTGGGGCTTGAATGTTAGGGACGACCGATGCTTGATGTTGATAGGAAGCTGAGTTCGTCAAAGGTATTTGTTCAAAAAACAAATAACCTACGTGACACAACAGGGCCACAGAAGCGGCAATTAACCAAGGCTTTAATCTTGGTTTGCGCACATCAAGGGTCATAATTGGGGCATTGTCTATAACGGTGTTCGTTTGCTTAATTGGCGCATCAATAGGATGAACTGTTTGAATGTCCAAGGCATCAAGCCCATAACTATCCAATGATAGATTTAAATCATTGGAGGGAGAAAACCATACATTGTTTTGTCCATTGTAAAAAACGCCTAAGCGACCGAATTTAAAGGATTGTTCTGAAGTGATAGCGTCATTGAATTGAAGAACAAAATCCTTAATGGCTGTTTGTGCCTCGCTATAACTTAGACCAAGTTGGTTTTGAATGGTATTGAATAATAAACCATCATTTTGAGTTAGGTGTGGGTTGAAAAACACATTTCTGTTTGCCGGTTTGATTTGAGATTTGTCTGCATTAAAATTGCAAGGACTGTCTCTGACAATAAACCCGCCCAATCCAGGAATGACGACACATTCTTTGGTTAATAATAACTGATCAATGCTTGCTATAATTGTAGAAGTATTTTCCAACATGGTTTTCAAACCTCAAAAATAACAAAAAAATATCATAGCCGTGCTTATTTTTTCCATTGAATGTGGATAGTTTATCTGAGGCTAATCTTGGCTTTATTTTGAAGGGTTTCTTGAATGCCTAAACCAAATAAAGCAAAGTCATATTTAACTGGGTCATTTGGACAGAATTTTTTAAGGGCATTGGTTAGCTCTAAAGCATTGTTCCAATTGCTTTTATCGGTTTTAAGTAATTTAAGTTTTAGGGCTTGCCGAATAACATGAACATCCAGAGGGCAAATCAATTGACTGGTTTTAATGGTTTTCCATAACCCAAAATCTATGCCTTTAACATCATGCCTGACCATCCATCGCAAAAACATGTTTAATCTTTTGCAGGCACTTCCTTGAGCAGGACTAGCAATGTGTTTTTCGGTTCTTTTAAGATGGGCTTCACTGTTAACATAGAGTTGTTTGAATCCGTTGAGCGCATTTTCAACCGATAAGTCTTTAGGGTTTAAATGCATCGAAAAACAGTTTTCTAACCCATTATATTGTGTATAAGCAAGGTTTAAAAAGGAAAGTAATGAGATAAAATCTTCACCATTAAATGTTCTATGAACAAATTGGCTCAAAGGTTTTAGGTCAATGCTTTGATGTTGTAAAATGAATTGATGAGGGCTGTTGTCTAATAAAGTCATCATCTTTTCTGCACTGCTGATAATGCTTTTTCGGTTTCCCCAAGCAATGAGGGCTGTCAAGAAAGCCGCAATTTCAATGTCTTCTTTTAGCTTGAAACGATGCGGAATACTAATTGGATCCTGGTCGTTGAAATTGCCAGTATGCCATATATCGTATTGCTTATCTAATAATGTTTTTGTTGATTTCAAGGTCTGCAAAAATAAACGATTGCACTAAACTGGACGCATAATGTACAATTATTTATAAATGGTGAATATCCTTTTTTGAATTGAGTTGATTGACAGATATATTTTGCTTTCCTTTGCCATTAATGAATTACTGGCTTTTAAAATCTGAACCCATAAAGTATTCTTGGGATCAAATGATGAAAGACAAAAAAACCTTTTGGGATGGGGTAAGAAATTACCAGGCTCGAAACAATTTA
>JBEIKN010000308.1:0-1886 GCA_040379725.1 Flavobacteriales bacterium | reverse complement strand
TTGGGTTGTATTGGCAAGCTTTAATTCAGCAATTTTGCGATTCACTAACGGCAGTTTTTCGGTTAATCGGTGCATGGCTTGTAAGCGCATGTTTAAGCCTGGACTGATATTACCACCTAAAAATTCTGCATTGGCATTGACAAAATCAATGGTTAAGCAGCTGCCTATGTCAAATATTAATACAGGGGTTTTGGGGAATAAATGCACTGCAGCTGCAACGGCGCAGATTCTATCTGATCCAAGGGTTTTAGATTGGTATAGATTGCTAAAATTGAGCTTTGATGCAGTTGAAACTTTGTAAATGCGAATGCCTTTGTAACTTTTTGGAATGTCTTTGCTTACGCTTGAAGCCATAATGGCATCAACTTGATTCTGTTTTAACCATTCTAGCCCTTTATCGATGAGTCTAAAGGTTTTTTGGGCAATGAGTTGACCCTTGTGGTTAAAGACCGCAAATTTATTTTGAGTGTTGCCAATATCTACAACGCCTTTATTCATGGAATGATTTGTGAAATTTGTCCATGCAAATATACTGTTTGTTGTCCTAGATTGTTTTGTAAAATCAGTCGGCCATGTTCATCGCACCCCATGAGCGTAGCATGGATTATTGAGCCTTGTATCTGAAAGTTTTGGTCAGATAAATAGCCTAGAAGGTGCTGATCAAATGACTGCGTAATGCTTTGCTGCTGTTTGTTTTCAATTAGACCATATAATTGTTCAAATCGCATAAGAAAGGATTCAATGAGGTCTTTGTGAGAAAAAGGTTTAGTGGTTATTTCGGATAGCGAGACTGCATTAAGCGAAGTATGACTAAATATTTGATGGGTGTTGATGCCAAAACCCATTACTGAGCTTTTGATGTTTTGACCTTGAAAGGTGTTTTCCACCAATAGACCGCCTAATTTCTTATGATTGAAATAGAGGTCATTAGGCCATTTGATCTTTAATTGTTCAGCATCTAAAAAGGGCGCTAGTGTCTCCAAGAGAGCTACCGCAAGGGCTTTGTTGAGTATAAAAGGATCTGCGATTTGGGTTTTGGGTAAAAGAATGAGCGTGCACAATAGGTTTTTACCAGCTTCGCTTTCCCATCGATGTTGGCCTTGGCCTCGTCCTAATGTCTGGTAATCGCATATGATCAATGTGCCATGAATGGCTTGCTGATCTTGAATCAATTGCTGTGCAAAATCATTGCTAGAACTTATCTGATTAAAATAAATAAGATTTTGACCGATTATTTGTGTATTTGGGGTTAATTTCGCGAGCACAATTGAAGCTCAAAAATAATACCTAAATGGCCAAAAAGAAAATTGCAAATATTGAACTTAAAGATGCTATTGTGAATGGCATGCTTGAAAAGAAAGCGAATGACATCACAATTTTAGACTTGAAGTCTCTACAAACATCAATGGCGGATTACTTCGTGATTTGTCATGGTAACAGTGATAAGCAGGTTAATGCAATTGCTGATAGTGTTGAGGATATAGTTAGAAAACAAACAGGAGAGAAGCCATGGCACATAGAAGGTGCTGAGCTAGGAGAGTGGATTTTGATTGATTACTTTGATGTGGTGGTGCATATTTTCAAAGATGAGAAGAGGGCTTTTTATGGCATAGAAGAATTGTGGAGTGATGCTGTGGTTACTCGTATTGACGACCAATTAGTGGCAGCTCCAAAAGCTAAGGCCAAAGCCAAAGCTAAGCGCTCTACGAAAAAATCTTAAAAAAGATTTGCAAAAGCAGTATTTATTTCTATTTTTGCAGTCCCAAAATTAACAAAGGGAGCTTAGCTCAGCTGGTTCAGAGCATTCCGCATAACTGCGGAAGGGTCACAGAACAAAAGTAGCGAAAAAAGGGAGCTTAGCTCAGCTGGTTCAGAGCATCTGCCTT
>JBEIKN010000307.1:0-1890 GCA_040379725.1 Flavobacteriales bacterium | reverse complement strand
TGAATACAATGATGATTTTATTCGGATACATAGCGCTATTAGTGATCTTGCTCTGCAAGGTGTTGTCCACCATGTTTTCATCTGCTTGGCCATTTAATTTTGTTAAAGTAGCAAAGAAATCTGTGCCAGATCCACCCCAATCATACACTGCTTCAAGGACTAGGTCTTGGCTTGCAAAAGGGGCTATACTGCATGGCACCCAAATACGTTGTGGCGTATTGCCCACTTTGCCATATTCAAATTCTACAGATTTCAAGGTATCTTTCCCTAAATTTTTTACCCTAACGATTGGTGCACTACAGGTTGGGTTCATGCGCAAGTAATCTAAGTGCGTTGATGGCGCAATGATGTCCTCAAGGGCGGCATCGTTTTGTTTGCGATTGTCTTTAAAAAACAACGCATAGTTCGTTAAATCGTAAACGGCGCTACCTCCTGTGGTATTGTTGTAAGTCTCCATTTCTAGAGCAAATTCATGTGTATTGGTGTCATTGATTAAAGTGTATAAATCATGTGATTTAACCGGTGCGCCAGGGCACCAGTTGGCTCTATCATAAATCCAAGTACCTGCTTGAGGAAACAAAGAATTCATACCACAATCATCTCTCCAAACATATTCGTTGGATAAACTTTTGCCATCTAATTTTACGGTTCTCTTTTTAGCGCAAAACTCTGCACAATTTTCTTGTTGGTCCATGCCATGTCCTGTTTGAATCACTTTAAAAGATACTGCATCTGAGCCTTTGGGCATTTTAAAGGTTTTAGGCGTAACGATATTTGAAAAAGGATTGTTAACATTGCCATAGGCGGCATTCACACGGTGCAGGGTTTGAACACCCATGGGTAGGCGAGTAGGCTCGCCATGAACAGCTACATAATTCATAGTAACTGTCCAACCTCTATCCGTATTGCCTTCGTAGCCAGAATGCTGATAAACAATGTCAATAGAGTCGTGCAGCAAATAGGCAAAATCCGTTAAATCATAGTACCAACCGTGTTTCCAATTCATTGAACTGTTCCAGTAAAACCCATAGGGTGTAATGTATCGGGCCACTTCATATCTGACACTGTCTTTTACGACATAGATATGATTGGTGTAATCCCATTCGCCACATTTCAAACCTGGTGCACAGCCAAATTCCAAATACATATACACTTTCCTGTAATTAACAGAATCAGCGGGGAATCCAACTCTAGCCGGATATTCAGTGACTCCAACACTTGGATTGGTTTTGATCACTACTTTGTTGTGTGAAGTGATTTTTGTGCTGTCTGCTGCATACAAGGAAACACTGCCTAAAAGGCATAAGCATAACATGTAAACATATTTGTAATTCATAGGGGCAATTTACACCCTATTATCAGAAATTCAAAGTATAAGGCTTATTTAACCTCCCAGAATTTATTGCCTTTTAATAAGGCATTAAACGACTTGCTTTGTTCGACTAAATTGCTGTGAGTCAATTGCGCTTGAACCAAGTCGTTAAGTGTAGCTTGTTCTGGTTTTGAATAGAGTACACCAATGGGCGTTGGTAATTCTGGGTCTTCAAAGAATCGACTTAAGGCATAGGCCTTGGCGCTATCATGTTCATCATGTAGCCATAATGGCGCATCAGGTGTTGCCATTAAATCGACTAAAACAGCCTTGCCATTTTCATATGCAATGCCGGTTTTACCCTCATTAAACACAAGGGCTTGTCCATGTTGAAGCAATAAAGTATGAGCTGCTTTGATGCTTTTTTCTGTGAGCAATTCAAAGGCACCATCATTGAAAACGTTGCAGTTTTGATAGATCTCCACCAAAGAACAACCTTTGTGTTCATGTGCTCTTTTATAGATGTCTTGTTGGTGTTTTGCGTCGCGGTCAAGCGTTCTAGCGACAAAACTTGCGTT
>JBEIKN010000306.1:0-1894 GCA_040379725.1 Flavobacteriales bacterium | reverse complement strand
TTTACTGTTATCATCCACCAAAACCACATCGTCAACAATGTCCATTGGAATTTCTTTGTAAGTTTGTTCTAAAGTGGCGGCTGCATTGTAAGCCGGCAATACAACAACTATTTTTTTCCCTTTGATCATGATGTGCAAAAATAGGTTTTACCCATAAATTATCTGCATGGATTTGTAAATATTGTAAACTTGAACTAAACTTGAATGCATGAACCAATACCAATTTCATTTTAAAGATCAAGCCTTCAATGGCGCAGTAATGGTGTTTAAGAAAATATGGCCTGCTGCCATTGTGATCAGCCTTATCATTAGTCTTTTCAACAATGCCATTCAATTGCCTTTATTGCTTAAAATGATGCATTGGGACTTTGAAACGCTTAACGCACTTCAAAGTAGACTTCAAGAGATCAGTCAAATCTTGCAAAAAAACGGCGACCCTAGCGCCAAAATAGACAGCTTGTTTGGTCAAGTCAATTATGTGATGATTTTGCCTTTCGCTGCAATTGCTAGCTTTTTATATGCTTGGAACATTGAATTGTTTTACCAACTCAATCAGCATGAGATTGAGCATCAAGCACGTCCTATTGGCCGTATTTTCAAACTGTCCTTTAGCAAACAAATTGTTACTCAAATCGTGTTTTTAATTGTCTTTGGATTATTGATGGGCATTAGCTTTATGTTGTTCATGTTAATCGTCACTGCTTTAGCAAAAGTGGCAAGTATTTTGGGCATTCTAGTTGGGTTTATTGGCTTTTTTGTGTGGTTATTATTGATGCTGCGTTTTTTACTGGCGCCAGCTGCCATTGCCCTCGGCAAGTACAAACTCAATGAAGCTTTTGGCTTCAGCTATCAAAACATCACCTTTAAAAGGGCGGCTATGATTGGTTTGATTGGCCTAGTCGTGTTTATAGGTCTAGCCATTCTGGGCTATGCTTTTGGTGCATTAAGCCTACCAATTGCTTCTGCCATTGGCAAACAGTTTGGCACCGCTGCTTCATACATCAGTCTTCAATTATTAAATGCATTGATAGGTGGCATCAGCAATGCCTTTATTTTTGCCTGTTCTGCTGCTTTATACTACAGATACAGCAACGATGAAGTTTCAGGCAATACAGCTGAAACTTAGAACAGACAATTGCCATCCATTTCAATTGGGATAGGCAAATGCATCATCTTTAAAATGGTTGGGGCAACATCGGCTAACTTTCCTGTATGGGGAATGGATTGACAAGCTGGGCTGACAATAAAACACGGCACTGGATTCATACTGTGGGCAGTATTAGGACTACCATCAGCATTTTTTGCTTCATCAGAATTCCCATGATCTGCAATAATGACCATTTGATACCCCATTTCTAGGGCTTTGTTGTATAGCTTTTCAACACAGACATCAACAGTCTCAGCTGCTTTTAATATCGCATCCCAAACACCAGTATGACCAACCATATCCGTATTAGCAAAATTTAAACAAATAAAATCGTATTGATTTTGATCCAAAGCTGCCAGTATTTTCTGTGTGAGGGGCAATGCGCTCATTTCTGGTTGTAAATCATAAGTAGCTACTTTAGGAGAAGGTTCCATAATACGTTCCTCTCCTTCAAAGCAAGCTTCCTGTCCTCCTGAAAAGAAAAACGTCACATGAGGATATTTCTCGGTTTCAGCAGACCTTAATTGTTTTTTATGGTGTTTGCTCAAAACCTCTCCAAGTGTCATTTGGATGTTCTGTGTTGGAAAGATTACCTGAACATGTTGATAGGTGGCGTCATATTCCGTCATGGTGGCATAATACACATCCAAAGGTTGCATACCTTGTTCAGGAAATGCTTTTTGAGTAAGCGCCTGAGTGATTTGCCTTCCTCTGTCCGTTCTGAAATTGAAACACAACACAGCATGA
>JBEIKN010000305.1:0-1894 GCA_040379725.1 Flavobacteriales bacterium | reverse complement strand
TATTGTGTACTGGCAAATTGTATTATGAATTATTGGCTAAACAGCAAGAAGAACAACGCAAAGACATTGCAATAGTTAGAGTCGAACAATTGTATCCAATGCCTGAAAAGCAATTGGCAGACCTCTACAAGACGTATGCTAAAGCTGAATTTGTATGGGTACAAGAAGAACCTCGCAACATGGGTACCTGGATGCATTTAAGTCGTTATGATTTTCCTTTCACATTGAGATACATTGGACGCAAAAGTTCAGCTAGCCCTGCAACAGGCTTCAAAAAAACCCACGATAAAGAACAAGCTGCTATTCTTAACGAAGCATTTGCCTGAGCATGAAGCTTTTTTATAAGCAATATGGTGAGCAAGGTCCTGCCTTATTCATTTTGCATGGTATTTTTGGCATGCTAGACAATTGGCATAACATTGCCAAACAACTTAGTGCCCAATACCGAGTATATACCATCGATGCACGCAATCATGGTCAATCGCCGCATGACCCAGAAATGAGTTATGATTCAATGGCTGAAGATGTGATTGAAATGGCCAATGATTTAAACATCCATCAATTTGTTTTAATGGGACACAGTATGGGTGGCAAAACAGCTATGCACTTAGCACTCAAACACCCCGATCGTGTGCAAAAACTCATAGTCGTTGACATTGCGCCTAAAGCATACAAACCAGGGCATATAACCTATTTCACTGCTTTTAAGTCGATTGATTGGGCGACAATAGATTCGCGCAAGGCTATTGACGAAGCTTTGAGCGCCTATGAGACCAATATGGGTGTGCGTTTATTTTTAGCCAAAAACATTGACAGAGCGCAACAAGGTGGATTTGAAATCAAATGCAATATAGCTGCCATTGAAACAGCTTACCAACATATCATTGGCGACTTCAATTTGCATGGTGAGTACGCTGGCCCTTGCCTATTCATATGCGGCGAGCAATCAAAATACCTTTTAGAATCTGACAAAGCACTTATTCAGCAACATTTTAACCGGGCTATTTATGCTTATGTGTCTAATGCAGGTCATTGGGTCCATGCAGACAATCCAGTAGAATTTTTAGAAAAACTCAATCAGTTTTTGGCTTGAAAGGCTGAAACAAAGTGTTGGGCAACTTGACCCAAATTGATACGTTCTTGTATGATTTTTAGCGATGCATTGCCCATGGCAGTCATATCACTTGAACACATCTTTTCAATGGCCCCTTTGAGCGAATTGGCATCTCCATCTGTAAAATAGTAGCCATTTACACCTTCATATACCAAGTGTTTTTCAGTACCATCTGCAACGGAACAAATAACTGGTAAACTATGGGTCATTGCCTCGTTGATGGACAATCCACCCATTCCCGCCAATACATATACACCAGATCCTAAGAAGAGCTTGCTTAAAGTTTCGCCTTCGTATACGGCACCTTTAAATTGAATATATGATGAAGCATCTAATGAATTTACCAATGTTTTGAGGTTTTCTAATTCTGGGCCATCACCTACTATGTCCAATTCCATGTCGGTAATTTTACCTTTAAGCGACACAACGACTCTGATCAAATCATCGACCTTTTTCCAGGCCACTAATCGTCCAACGTGCAATACCTTATGTGGGTGCTTGCTTGGTATTTCGCCTTTTAATTTTAAAGTATCAATGGTATGCAATATGGCTTCTGTATCAGGCGAATTGTAGGTGACTGTAATGTTTTGCTTTGAGATACCATAAGACGATAGAATATCGACACCTTGCTCGGTGTATACCAAAGCATGATCAACCACATGACTGTATAAATATTTACGCACCCATTGATGCAGCTTAAACAATAGTGGACTGCTAAACAGTTTTCGGTCTTTTGCGCCTCAACACATTTTTCGGAAAATGAGGTTAAAGTGTCTGTAT
>JBEIKN010000304.1:0-1920 GCA_040379725.1 Flavobacteriales bacterium | reverse complement strand
GTCTGGCATGCCGGTAATGGCAATGGTACCATTGAAATTAGGTTTGACAGGATTAGGGAATATAGTGATTTCGCCCATTTGCTTTTGATCGGCTAAGGCATCAGATCTATAAGAGGCAATGCCGTCTTCGGTAGCAAAAAAGACTTCTCCAGTGCCTTGCATTATGCCGATGTTCATCACATTGTTAGACATTAAAGGGGAGTTGTCCGTGGTGAAATGTTGTAGTAAAGTTTCACCATCGCTGTCATAAAGCCATGCACCTTTGTCTGTGCCAAACCACCTTCTATCACCACCATCAATGGTGATGCAATTAATGACTTCAGTCTCTAATAATTTACCGCCCAAATTGCTGTTGGCATCGACTGAAACAATGACTGATTGTGCGTCGTAATCGCCGCCAGTGAAGGCGTTGTTAGGGCTTCGCATTTTAACATAACCTTGGTCTGTGCCAATGAGCAGTTCGCCAGATTTGGTAAAAGCAATGTCATTTACCGCATTGGTCGGGAGGTTGCCATTGCCTTTATTGGTGTTGATTTGAATAGCGATGTCATCAGAAGGGTTGCTGAGGTTTTTTTCATTGAAAGCCAAAATACCGCAGGCTTCTTTGGGGGTTAAAATCCATTTATTGCCCTTGTTATCAATCACAATTTTACCCACTTTATTGACTGGTAATTTGAAACTGCTCCAAGAGCCTGATGCGCTCTTGCGCAATAATGCACTGTCGACATTGTAATTACTTGCCCAAAGGTTGTCTCGGTTGTCAAGCGCAAGACCCCTAACAATGGTGTAATCACCTTGTTTTTTAAGGGGGCTATTGGTCTCGTCATATACTTTTATTGGATTGCCATTTTGCATTTCAAGAATGCCTTTGCCAAAACTGCCAATAAAGAGTTTGTCTGCATTGCTTTGGTAGGCGGCGGTTACAAAATCATACATCGGATATATGATGGGATTATTAACGGCAGACTGCCATTCAAAATTATCAAAGGTATAGTACTTGTTGCCGTTAAATGTTGGGGCATTGATGGTGGGCATAAATCCGCCAGCCATAACATACAATTTGTCTTTAACATTGGTAAAGTTATATGCCGTAACAGCTCTCGGGCCATTAGGGCTGTAATTGATTTCGCCATTCGGGTGCATGAGTACTAAACCATTGCTGTTGCTGCTGTACCAAAACTGACCCTCTTGGTCGACCATGCAATCACTGAGTTCGTTGATCCCTTTGTGCAGAGGGTTAAAGCCATTGGTGAAACAAAAAATACTGTCACCAAATGCAGCAATGAGCAGTTTTTGATGTTGAACTTCTATGGTTTTTATGATGCGTTTTTGACTGCTGCTTAAGAACAATTGCCATTGTCCATTGTCTTGCTTGAATAATTGGCTATCGCATTCAGCGATCAGGGTATTGTTGTAACTGGCAATAGCTTTAGATCGAACAGTGGCTTTTAAACTCAAGTGCCAATTGTTGTAATCCGCCAAATTAACACTGTTAGATTGCTTGCCAGCGAAAATGCCATTTTTGGTGCAAATGTAAAGGCTATCATTTAATACACTAGAGGCCAAAATTTCAATGCTACTTCCCAAAGGACCAATGTTGAGGTAGGAGTTTTTAGTTTCGTTTTTAAGTAGGTTAAATTCAAGCAGGCCAAAGGAGGTTGATAAATAGGCCATGCCATTTACAATATTGATGTGATTGACGCGCTTAGTGCCCACAATGGTTTTATTGTAGATGTCTAAATTTTGAGTAATGGATTTATCCTTAACTAAGTCAATTTTACCATCCTTGTATACGATGATTAAAATTTGGTTTGTCCAATCATAGGCCATGGCATCGACTTTATAGCCGCTAAAACCATTGCTAGGCGAAAGTCTTTCAGTATTGCCCTCATACTTATTAAAAGTGAATATGCCGTAGTT
>JBEIKN010000303.1:0-1949 GCA_040379725.1 Flavobacteriales bacterium | reverse complement strand
CTCTTTTTAAATTATGCCTTGGCAATGGAATTTGTCTCAGAAGGCCAATTAGAAAAGGCCATTGAACGTCTAGAATGGATCAGGCAATTTGATGCTACATATTTAGCAACGTATTACCAATTAGCTGCTTTATACCAAAACTACGATAAGGAAAAAGCCATCGAGATATATCATTTAGGCATCGCATTAGCCAGATCTCAGGGCAACCAAAAAACAGCACTTGAATTGAACAGTGCGCTTGAACAATTTGAATTTGAATAAGATGCATTTTAACAGTAAAAACCCAAATTATATACAAGACACCATGTCTAAAATGAGTCAAAACCATTTTATGCACACGGTGGGCATTAAATTAATGGCAATTCAAGAAGGCATGGTTACGGCTCAACTTGATTTAGTTAAAGCCCATATGCAACAAAGTTTAGTCGTGCACGGAGGTGTAACTGCTACCATTGCAGATATTGCTATGGGGTTTGCAGCTTACACTCTAGTTGAACCAAGTCAAAGCACGGTTACTTCAGATTTAAATGTTCATTATTTAAAACCAGGGAAAGGCCAATTTATTGAAGCAATAGGTACAGTCATTAAGGCAGGACAATACTTATATTATTGTGAATGTGATGTGTTTTGTTTTGATGATGTTGATCAAAAAACATTGATCGCCAGAGCACATGCTACCATGTGTGCAGTGAATGCCTAAACACCTGCAAATTACCATTTATTAACAAGAGGAATGATGCGTCCTCTGCCAAAAGATTTACTTGAAATCCTCAAAACAGGAGGCGCTTGAAACCTTTTGTACTCGCTGTTCTTAACCAATTGAAGCACTTTATTGACCGTAGATACCTCATGGCCTAAAGCTATGATTTCAGAAGCGCCAAGCTGTTTTTCAATGTGTAAATATAAAATGGCATCTAAAACAGCATACTCAGGTAAAGAATCGCTGTCTTTCTGATCTGGTCTTAATTCAGCACTTGGTGCTTTATGAATGATCTCCTCTGGAATCCTATTCGATTGCGAGTTGATGAATTTTGCCAAAGCATAAACCTGCGTTTTATAGACATCGCCTATGGCACTCAAACTACCACATAAATCACCATATAAGGTTGAATAACCTACAGATAACTCGCTTTTATTGCTGGTATTGATGAGAATATGTCCAAATTTATTGCTCAATGACATTAATAAATTAGCTCTGGTTCTGGCTTGAATATTTTCTTCTGCTAAACCAATTGGCAACCCATTATATAAGCTATCTAATGCCTGATCGTAAGCATCAATGATTGGTGCAATGGGCAATTGAATGATGTTATTGCCTATTTGTTTGCTTAATTTTAAGGCATCTTGCACACTGCCATCGCTCGAATATTTAGAAGGCATTAATACCGCTGTAACCTGATCAGCGCCCAAAGCATCGCTCAATAACACTTGAACTACAGCAGAATCAATTCCACCAGATGACCCTAAAACAGCCGATTTAAAGCCCATTTTGGAAAAATAATCACTGATGCCAAACACTAACGCTTGATAGACTTCGGCAATGGTTGACGTATCTTGAAGTGATATTGGCAATAATTGATGGGTGTCTATGGTATAAACCTGTTCCGCAAACGCTTCTGCTTGCCAACACAATTCACCTTTAGCATTTAAAACCATTGATCGACCATCAAATATCAAATCCGTATGAGCGCCAACTTGGTTGACGTAAATCAAAGGTTTATTCAGTTTGCTCGCTGCGCGTTTAAGGGTATCAAATCGTTCTTCTTGTTTATGTTGATTAAACGGAGAGGCTGATAGGTTGACAATACAATCTGGATTGAGTTTCCCTAAAAAGTCAATGGGATTGTTCTTGTATTTAAATTCATTGGCATCGAACCAAAGGTCTTCGCATATGGTAATGGCAATTTTACACCCTTTGATATCTATCAATTCAAAAGTTGAATTAGGTT
>JBEIKN010000302.1:0-1961 GCA_040379725.1 Flavobacteriales bacterium | reverse complement strand
TTTTACATGAAGGCTTAGGTGATTTTCGAGTACCTGAATGGCCAGTTTGGTTTGACGACTTTGTTTGAGTTTTTCTGCATACCAAAGCATATAGAATACATTACTTGGAGCTATTTTACAGGCTTTTTCGGCATTGATCAAACAAGGGTTGATTTGCTTGTTACCGTAGTGGTTTATACTTAATAAAAAGTAAATGTTGGCTTCTTCAGGTTTTAGCTTTTCGCATTTTTCGAGATTTTTAATGGCGAGTGCATAATTGCTGTTAATAAAATGAATGTTCGCATCAATCAGGTAATCTTCGAAAGTATGTGATTGGCCAACATTAACGACCTGTTTTTTGGGCTTACAAGACAGAGTAGCCAAGCATAAACATCCAATGGCAAACAAGGGATATATGTATGGCTTTATTCGAATCAAAATGGCTTAATTAAGCGTACTGTAATCGCCTATACTTAACTCTTTTCCGTGACCATTTATTGTAACATGATTGCCTATCATGCTATTGGTAAACTCGGTATTTTGAATTTTGCAGTTGCTTTGGATAATGCTGTTGCTGATCTTTGATCCACTAATAACAGAACCTTTGCCAATGCTTACATGCGGCCCTATGCTAGAGTTTTCAATTGAAACATCATCTGCAATGTAACAAGGTTCTATAATGGTGCAACCATTTTTTCCTTGCACATGACTGTTGTTAAATTCAGATTGTTTGATTTCTAAAATGCGTTGATTGGTCAAAACGGTCGCATCTTTATTGCCACAATCAAGCCATTCTTCAACTTCACCAGGTTTGAAAACCAAACCTTTGTTCTTCATGTTTTCAAGCGCATTGGTTAGTTGGTATTCGCCTTTTTCCTTAAGATCATTGTCAATTAAATATTGAATTTCGCTTAATAGATTATCACCATCTTTAAAGTAATAAATGCCTATGATGGCCAAGTCAGACACAAATTCTACAGGTTTTTCAATGAAATCGGTGATGTGCTGTTGTTCATCTAATTTCACGACTCCAAACTGACTTGGATTGGCTACTTTATGAACCCAAATAGTACCATCTGCGGTTTTATCTAAATCAAATTCAGCTTTAAAAAGGGTGTCTGCAAATGCTACTATGACTTCGCCAGTCAAAGATGGCGTGGCGCACATGACTGCATGCGCGGTTCCTAAGGCCTCTTCTTGGTAATAAATTCTGCCTTCAGCACCAATGCTCTCAGCAATTTTAATCAATTCCAATTCTACGTCATGTCCAAAGTCGCCAATGATAAAAGCGACTTCGTCAATGGTTTCATTGCATACTGCAGCGATGTCTTCGACCAATCTTTGAACAATTGGTTTGCCGGCAATTGGTAACAATGGTTTTGGAGTGGTTAAAGTGTGTGGCCTCATGCGTTTGCCCATGCCGGCCATAGGTATAATGATATTCATACTAATGTTTTTTATTGTTTGCCTGTGTGGCCATAACCACCAGCGCCTCTTTCGGTTTCAGATAATGTAGTATCAGGTTCAAATACGGCTTGTATACATGGCGCAATGATCATTTGAGCTATTCTATCGCCATTTTCTATTTTAAATGTTTCTTGACCCATATTGATCAATAGCACTTTTATTTCACCTCTGTAATCTGCGTCAATTGTTCCTGGACTATTCAGAACAGTTATACCATGCTTAAGCGCTAAACCACTTCGAGGTCTAATTTGAGCTTCGTAGTGTTCGGGCAGTTCAATAAATAAACCAGTTGGAATAAGCACGCGCTCTAATGGTGCAATGCTTATGGATTCTGTAAGATGTGCGCACAAATCAGCTCCAGCAGATTGTATGGTCTGATAGGCCGGTAAAGGATTCGAACTGTTATTGATGATTTTAACTTTCAAAATAAGGCTGCAAATTTAATGAATTTTAACTTTTGGTTGTTGTATCCAAATGATTAATAACAATAAGCCTATGCCTAGCAAATGTAATCC
>JBEIKN010000301.1:0-1979 GCA_040379725.1 Flavobacteriales bacterium | reverse complement strand
CGATTAATACCAAAGCATCGGGTTTGAAGGCCAACAAATCTTGTTTACAGCGTTTAAATAATTTTTGAATGCTGCGTAAATTCAGTAATACATCGGTTATGCCCATAAAGGCCGTTTCTTTATAATGGGTAACCATCTGATTGCTTTCTTGTAACATCAAATCGCCACCCCAAAAGCGCATCTCAGCATTTGGGTCAGATAATTTGATTTGTTTCATCAAATTGGCACCGTGCAAATCACCACTGGCTTCACCAGCTATGATGTAATACTTCATGTGGCAAAATTAAGGGAAATAACCTAATGAATCATGCTTTCATAAGCACTCTGTATCAGTAGTCCAACCCAAGCCCCCAATTACTACAATTGAACTTTTTTGGATTGAGCATTTTGGTGTCACTGAATTTACAGTCCACTTTACATTCAACAAATAGGCGTTTGCCATGAATGCGTTGGTCAGTAAAATAATAACGCATGAAAACAGGAGAATCATCTGCCTTTTTAGCATCCCATTTGAGATACCAAGCACCTACAGGACAGAGCCCATCATATGTTTCAATAATGTTTTTGGCCATACTGGTGATTTGACCATTGCTGTCATTGGTGTATTTGACTTGAAAGTTTTTGGTTTGAATCAATTTGATCATGTATTCATAAAATTCTATCTGATAAGCCCAATTGTATGCTTTAACCTCTTTTAGGGCTGCGTTTAATGCACTTAAATTGCCTTTACTTGGATTGATGTAAAACTGAGCTTTTAAACCACCGCATTCAAAAGTATATTCTGATAACATTGCTGGTGTGGGCATGAGGATGGTATTAATGCCTGACTTTAAACGGATGGCATAGCTTGACTCATGTTTGCCTCTGGATATGGTCACATCCATGTCTTCTGCTGCATAAAACTCAAATTGAATGCTAGGGTTTTGGGTTTTAATCCGGTTGCTATTTGATCCAACATACTGAATGGCATAGCCCTTTTGTTCTATGACAGGGTTTTCACAAAATGCTTTTTGACCCAAAGAACTAAAATTGGTCAAGGCCAATGCTGCAATATCTGGCATATGCGTTAAGCTCAATTGTTCTAGATCTGGATTGAAATAGTGCTCATTGCCATACACACGGTTGTCTTTTTTATATTCTTTGGGCCAAACGGGGTCTAACCAAGTGACGTCTAATGGTCTCCAAACGCCTTGAATTTTAACCAAATTCCATGCGTGTCTGCCCGATTGATCATTGAAAGAATAGCGTTTTAAACTGCCATTATCGGCAGTGCCGATCACTTTAATGTTAGGGATATTGAGCTCTTTGCATAAGGCCAAGATGAAATTGGCGTAACCTTCACACCTGGTGGCTTTGACTGTTATTAACTCTGAAGGATTCACAGGCCCTTCCAAGTCGTATTCAAAGTTGAGGGTCATCCAATCGCATAACAACCTTAATTTAGCGGAATCAGTGCTTGCCTGTTTAGTCAGTTGTCTGGCTAAATCATAAACTGCTTGATTGCTCTTGTCTTTTGCTTTTTTTAATTCGATGGCATAGAGACTGTCAGCAATGTGTTGTCCTTTTTGGTATACCAGGGCATTGCTCTCGGGTGTTTTAATCGACTGTTTATATGGGCTTAAATCTGTGCTGTTTTCTAATTGATATCCTCTTTTAAGGCTGACGCGATCCAATGGTTTGTTTTTTATTTCGATCTGTTTGAGTGATGAAAACATAGATAATACAGAAGTGATGTCGGATAAGTTTGAGGACTTAAAACTTGTTTTGTCTTTTGAGAGATAGACTTCATCGCCATTCACTTTAATGGGTTGTTGAGTCATCGGATTAAAACCCGATTGGCTTTGTACACTGTTGAATTGGAGTTTGTGCGCAAAGCTTTTATACTGATATGTGCCAGTGTCGAAATGCAATTTATTGTTAACCCCAATTTGGTAATAGCTGTATTGCTTGTTGGGGTATAAAATCAATACCTGTTTTTT
>JBEIKN010000300.1:0-2001 GCA_040379725.1 Flavobacteriales bacterium | reverse complement strand
TCAAACAAAAAATGAAAACTTATTGAGCGGTATACACCAATTCTGCCAATGCCCTTTTGTTGATATGGCTACTGTGTTTGCTATTGGTTAGAACCACTATGCAAATCTGCTGATCAAACTTATTCCAAAAAGCTGTCCAAAAACCCCTCCACCAACCATTGTGGTATTGCCACAAACCATTTTCAGACTGATTCAATCTAAAGCCCAAACCATAACTCATGCCATTGGGATAAAACGGAAAAGTTGGTGTAAACATCAAAGCCATAGTCGAGGGTTTGAGCAATCTGCCTTCAGACAATGCCAAATGAAACATGAACATATCTTCGACATTACTGTAGACACTTTTATCGCCCAAAATCGCATCACTGTAGTAAGGTGTATCATACTCAAATTGATCGTAGCGTCCGATTAAAATCCTCGAGTGAATATAATTGGGTTGATGACCATGAAAAAACGTTTGTTTCATTCCAGCAGGCTTAAAAATGTGTTCAAACACATAGGCATGAAAAGCCATTTGACTGACACGTTCTACAATCAAAGGCAATAAAGCAAAATTGGTATTACAATAACTAAAACAAGCATTCGGATAGTTATAAGGTCTTGGTTTTTGGGTCTGAATAAAGTGGAGCAAATCAGTGTTTTGCATATACCGAGCAGAATCTCTCCAATAGTATTCTGTTTCATACATGTAATTAGACAAACCACTTCGATGACTTAACAATTGACGAATGGTAATCCCTTTATATGGAAATTGAGGCAAGTATTTCTGAATCGTATCATCCAGCTGAATTTTACCTTGTTCTACCAATTGCATAACGGCCACAGAAGTGATGGTTTTGGACACTGAAGCCAACTGGAACAAATCATCCACTTTCATTTTTGGCGATTGTCTCAAACCTATTTTACCATAGGCCCGCTTGAACAATTTGCCTTTTTTATAGACCAAGACGGTCCCATCAAAATCGCGATTAAAACAATCGTCTAAACTGTCTGAAAAATGTTTGCTGAATGATTTGAACGATTGTTTAGTTTGATAAAAGCCTATCTTTTTTTCTGCTGCTTCACTTGCCTTTTCCCCTTCGGATTGACAAGCATGGAGCAATACAATAACCAGTATCCATGCTATGTTGATCGTGTACCTTCTCATTCCGACTGAAAATTACGATTAAGTTTAAAACAAAAAAAAATCTCGAGTAAAATACCCGAGATTTTTTTAAACAAGGCTGTGTATTACTTATCGAACAGAATAAAAATACTCTTTACCATTAATGGTTGCTTTCGCAATGACATCACAGTTTTGATTGTTGTATGGATCGTAATCAATTTTAATGGTTTTACCTGTTCCGTGTGGAAGCACAACCGCTCCGCGAACCTGTTGGTCACCTTGCTTGGTATCAACACCAAGGACAAATGCAGCGTCAACGGTTTCGTCGAATTTAGCGCCTGCAATTTTACAGACCAATTCGAAAGCTTCAGAACTGTTGTAGGATTTAGCAGAATCTACTTGTGTGAAAGCAGCGGAATATTTTTTACCGTGCTTCTTGGTGATAGGGTCTTTTTTAAAGGATGCTTTTTCAGCACCTTCTTTTTTCTTTGCCATATAGTCTCCTTGGTTCAAACGCCCTGGCATATAGCCAGTAGCTCCCAAATGTTTGCCCCCTAAGGGGCGATTAAAATCGCTTGATCAAACAGGCATTAGCCTGAAATGGTCAAACCACAACTTTTTGCAGTACCTTCAATGGAACGCATTGCAGACTCAACACTTGCTGCGTTCAAGTCAGGCATTTTCAATTTAGCGATCTCTTCGATCTGCTTTTTAGAAATGGAGCCCACTTTTTTAGTGTTTGGTGTTCCGGATCCTTTTTCAACTTTCGCTGCTTTCAAGATCAAAACTGCTGCTGGAGGAGTTTTTGTGATGAAAGTGAAGGAACGGTCAGAGTAAACGGTGATGATCACTGGAATGATCATGCCCTTCTGATCAGCGGTCTTTGCATTGAACGC
>JBEIKN010000299.1:0-2021 GCA_040379725.1 Flavobacteriales bacterium | reverse complement strand
ATAGTCTCTGTAATTTAAATTGAATAGGTTGCTTACAGATAAAACAAAGTCAACGGTGTGTTTGTTTAATGTATATGGATATTGAATATTCAGTCCATAAATGGTATAGGCTTTAGGTGGAGGTAATAAGTCATTTGCCAATTGGTAATGTTTTTGTTCTTGTACATGTTTAGCCCAAACCTCTAAAGTCATAGTCTTGAATTTGTGTACACCACTCAATTTATGACTAGGGCTAGGAAAATAGTTTAACCATTGTTTCTGCTTGTTCATGCCAAAAGGGAGGGACAATTGGTAATTGATTTGATTTGCTTTGTTAAGTTGCCATTTTATGCTGCCATTCAGCCCAAATAATTGAGCATCTGTTTGCTGGTATTTAAAAACAGGATATGGACCTCTTATGGTTTGAAGGATTTGATTGCTTGGGTTTAATTGAATATAATGATTGATGTTTAGGTAATACATTTCTGACTCAATATTAAGTGCATGACTTTGGTAATGATGGAGTAACTTTATGAAATGACCTGATTCACTCAAAAGGGTACTGTCCCCTTGTTCGAAACTGGCCAAACTTTGGTGTAAACCATTTGAATAAAGTTCATTTGGGCCTGGCATACGCCATTGTTTGCCTATGCTCATCTGCAAACTTTTTCGTGGGCTAATCTGGTAGCGACTGAGCCAGACATAAGACCAATCATTTTGTTGGGGTCTATGTGTTTGGCTGCCATTATTGAAAAAAGTGTAAATAGAATAGGCCTGCCAGTCATAACGCACACTGGCTTCGTGATGCCATCTGTCTTTGTCGTGTTCAATGAGTGCAAACCCAGCTGTATTGTAATATTGATAACCAGGGATGAAATACACGCCGGAATAGGCGTTGCTTTGTTGTTTGCCATTAAAACCAACTTGAATTGGCCAATGTTTGATTTGTTTTCCCTGCCATACACCAGTGTATTGAATGGTGTTTAAATAATACTGAATGCTAGGTCCTTGGTATGCATTGCTTGAACGGGGTATGTCAAACTCTCGTCTATAATTGAATTGTCTACTCAAGACATGTTCTATCAAACCTATCTTTGTTTGATGCTTAAGTTTTAATTGCAAAAAACTGTGGTCGACACGCTGTTTTGGTGGATCAATTTGGTAGTCTAATTTTGAGGTATACAAAGGTCTTTCTGCTAAAATGGCTTGAGTCAAATCTGTCGAATTAGAGACATGGGCACCTCTGTAAAGGCCTATGCTTGAATTAAAGTAAGCGTATAAAGCCTCTATGCTTAAATGCTTGTTTTTGTAACCTAATTGAAGGCCAATTTGGGATTCGTTTTGCGCTGTATTACTTAAGCGGTCTTGGCTGCTTCGGTAATTGCCGATTTGTTTGTTGCTAACACTTAATTGCCAATATATTGGCATTTGCTTTGACAACAGACTGCCCAAATGTGCATGTAATTGATAGCCCCAACCATTACTGATGCCACTCATTTGAATGTTACCCTCAGGCTGAGTCGTTTTGGGCTTGAATACTGATATGGGGGTTAATTGAATCATGGCGCCAAAGCCATCAGGCCCATAACGAAGTGTGTTTGCGCCTTGTATCAGCTTAATGGTTTGATATAGATGGGCATCTAATTCTGGAGCATGATCAAGCCCCCAATTTTGACCTTCCAATCGACTAAAATCATTTAACAGAATGACCCTATTGCCATATAAGCCGTTTACCATAGGCTTTGCAACGTTTTGCCCTGATTTAAGGAGTTGAACCCCGCTCATTTGTTCCATCAAATAGGCAATCGGTTGGCCTTTGTTTTGATTGATTTGACTTGAATTGATGACTTGTTGAGACTGCTTGTCTTGTTTTTGTTTTAAAGTGAAATTGCTAAAGGTATGCTCACTATGTCTCAGGAGCACAATTAAGGTAGTATCGGTATGAAATTGAATGTTTAGATCTTTGTGCTCACAATCAAAATGGTTGATGTGTAACTCATAAGGGGTATTGGCAATGATTTTATAGGTATTAATTTGGTTGT
>JBEIKN010000298.1:0-2024 GCA_040379725.1 Flavobacteriales bacterium | reverse complement strand
ATTCAAAACCACTTTAATCCAAAAGGGCGCAAGCATTGGCGCGAATGCAACCATTGTTTGTGGCAATACCATTGGAAAATATGCCATGATAGGTGCAGGTGCAGTTGTCACAAAACCTGTGGCTGACTATGCATTGCTTGTGGGCAATCCCGCCAAACAAATTGGATGGGTATCAGCCCTTGGCCACCGTTTACACTTTGACGAAAACGGAATGGCTCAATGTCCTGAAAATGGAGAGCGCTATACATTAGTTGACAATCAAGTTAAACCCATACTATGAAGAACATATTGGTAACAGGTGGATTAGGTTATATTGGCGCTCATACAGTGATTGAGTTGCAAAAGAATGGTTACCGTCCTGTTATTATAGACAATCTGAGCAATACTAATATTGAGGTCCTCAGCAGACTTGAACACATCAGCCAAAACCAATTCAAGTTTTATCAAGAAGATGTCTGTAACACAAAAGCTCTAACAGAAATCATCAAAGCAGAAAACATTGAAGCTGTTATTCATTTTGCAGCCTTCAAGGCCGTAGGGGAATCTGTTCAAGAGCCGATTAAATATTACCAAAATAACATTGGTGGTTTATGTGCTTTACTTGAGGCCATGCAAAATAATGGCATTAAAAACATTGTTTTTAGTTCCTCTTGTACTGTTTATGGCGAACCTGACCACTCTCCTGTAGACGAACTTGCAAGCATTAAGCGGGCGAATTCGCCTTATGGCAGAACCAAGCAAATGGGCGAAGACATTTTAATGGATTGTCAGAATTTCAATACTGTATCGCTTAGATATTTTAATCCTATAGGCGCCCACGAATCCGCATTGATAGGCGAATTGCCTTTAGGCATTCCTAATAACCTGATGCCATACATCACACAAACAGCTGCAGGCATTAGAGCATCTCTAACCGTTTTTGGCAATGATTACAACACCAAAGATGGCACTTGCATCAGAGACTATATTCATGTTGTTGATTTAGCCAAGGCACATGTTAAAGCCTTAAGCTACATTCAAAACCATTCAGAGAATCAATTTGAGGTATTCAACATAGGCACTGGCAATGGCTATACTGTATTGGAAATCATCAAAGCATTTGAATCTGTCAACCAAATAACACTGCCCTATCAGATTGGACCAAGACGCCAAGGGGATGTTGAAAAAGTTTGGGCCAATGCTAACAAAGCTGCTGCTGTTTTAGGATGGAAAGCTGAACTTGGTCTTAACGAGATGGTAAAATCCGCATGGCAGTGGCAATTAAAGCTAGGCCATTAAATACTACTGTACACTTTAAATACTTGTTGGGCTGCGTAATTGGGCTTAAATGGATCCAAGTAGGCGCCGTAATTGGTCTTAGGCATTTGCACCAATTCCAACAAACTTCTGGTCAATTTATCAATGATTGCTGAATCAAATTTCAAAGTTGATTTTGGAGCCAATTCTCTAAACACTGGAATATCATTCACCGCCATAGGCAAACCTGCGCATGCTGCCTCAATCAATGGTATACCAAAACCCTCCATCATACTCGGATAAACAAATCCACTGGCGCGTCTGTATATCATAGGTAAATCATAATCTTCTAGATCAGTGATGATCATGACTTGTTGTTTCAAATCGTTTTGCTTGATGAATTTTATGCAGGGTTTTAGTGTAGGGCCTTTTTTACCAACCAAAACCAAATGAATGTCTTTGCGTTTGGTGCGTTTTAAGGCTTCTAGAAGAGTAAGATGGTTTTTTCTTGTCTGAAAACTCGAAACATAGAGTAAGAACTGATCAGGCAAACCATGTATCATAGACAAGCGTTCTAATTGTTTTTGAGAATACTCTTTCCAGTGTAAATCACCGCAAGTTTGATAAACCACCTGAATCTTTTTTGCATCGACATTGTAATGTCTTTGTATGTCTTGAGCACACGCATGGCTGGTAGCGATGATTTTATCTGCAATACTGAGCGCATGCTTGGTTTTTAGATCATAAATGGCTCTATCTAAAAAACGGTAGTGGTTAGGACACATCTT
>JBEIKN010000297.1:0-2045 GCA_040379725.1 Flavobacteriales bacterium | reverse complement strand
TACTGATGGAGTCTTGGCAGCCCTTATCGCTGACCACTTTTAATTTGACCGTATAGTTGCCAAATGTTGAGTACGTTTTTGTTGGATTAGTCGCACCTGAATTTGTGCCATCTCCAAAGGTCCAATAATCGGTTTTACTACCAGATGCCAATAAGGTTGAATTATTGAAAATAAAGTTATGAGCTCTTAGACACTGATCTGAGTCATTAATACTGAATCCCATTTGAGGAGAGGGATAAACAGTCACATATTTAGAAACCGTATCTTTACAACCTTCGGGCGTCGTTGCAATGAGGCGCACCTTAAAACTATCAGACAAAGCATAGGATTTTGTTGGGGATGTAGCAGTGGACGTATTGCCATCTCCAAAGTTCCAAGCATAAGTAAGTGGAGATGAATTGGTTGTTGAAGTATTGGTAAACGTAAAAGAATTGCCTTTAAAACATAGTTTTTGAGCAGGGCTAATGGCATATTTAGCCACTACATCAGTCACTGTAATGGTAGTAGACAAAGTATCAGGACAACCAAATCCAGTGTAAGGAGTTAGTACAACATAGTATTTGGTTTTTACAGTTGGGGTATTGACGATCAATGTGCTACTGGTTCCAATTACATTCGCTTTGGTAGAGTCTAGCCATTTATAACTTTGAAAGCCAGGTGGCGCAGACAAGGTCGAAGTTGGTTGTTTTTTACAGGCAACTGTATTGATCTGAAATAAGCCACAACTTAAGTCTACATACCCATAGCCAAAATGCCCCCCCAAAGAGCAATCTCCACTGGCAAAATCTAAAATAACTGTTTTGCCGGCATATCCTGATAAGTTAATGGTAGCCGTTGACCATGACTTATAATACACGGAAGTATTAACAGTTGATTGAGTAAATCCCGGAATATTAGAAGCTGCAATGTAAGTATGCGTGTTACAGGTAATGGATTGATTGGTCGCTGAATCAAATGTTTTCACCTCAAACCTTGGTTGCTGAGCGGTGGTATGACCCGGATCCTGAAACACTACAGCATATCTGTAAATCAAACTATAATTGTTAACCCCACTCGGCACTCTGACATGATATCTGGCTTTTTCTGCCTGAGCACCAGTGGAACTGTTTCCTAATTTCAAAGCATATATCCCCCCACCGGCTGGCACTACCGGAAATCCTCCAAATGGATCCGTTCCTGCGCCTGATACTATAGTGTGTCTTCCTGTAATTGCGCCTGCAGTATTTGCCACAATCGGACAACATGAACCCGTGAAAGGTTTCCAAATGGACAAATTACCTAATTCGAAGTCAATGTTTTGAGGACAGACCAATGATTGTTGGGCCATCGATTTAGGCACAAACACAATACCCATTAACAAGCATAAGCCTATGCTATAGATGAATGAGCTATGTGTTTTGATCGCCCTCATCTGATCAGCGCTTCTTTTGGCGTTTTAAAATAATAATAAGGTCCTTGATAGATTTTCAAACAATTATCTGGATAAAAATCTAAGTCTTCATAATTGGCTTCAGACCTTGGGACTAAATCAAGATCATACAATTTAAAAAATCCATTTTCTTTGAACGCGATTTGATCAATACCATTTGTTTTGCATTGACTGGCTTGCTTTTGCCAATGTCTTTTTCCTTGTTTAAAAGCCATGAATTCATCAGACCCCATTTGAATGATTGCTAGGTCTTTCATCAGATACAATGCTTTACAATCAGAATTTTGCGCAGCAACTGGCAATGACCAATGACGAATGATATTACCTGTAGCGGTTTGAATTTGATAAACCATCTGTGCACTATAGGCCAAAACTTCCCCTTCATGCATTTGACTGATGACATCAAATGTTTGATGCATCATAACTTGACCTTTTAACGTCATTAAGGTCCAGCGACCTGATTGCTTAGCCCAATATGCACCTTGATACACATCGCTGATGCACTCATAAGTTGGCGCAACAACCTCAAGTCCAGTATCATTGATTAGGCCCCATTTACCCCCTAATGAGAATGCTAGATGAGCACTTTGCATGGTGGCAACTTGATCCACTGGAT
>JBEIKN010000296.1:0-2052 GCA_040379725.1 Flavobacteriales bacterium | reverse complement strand
GTTGTCCGGGGATGTTGTTTTCATAAAGGTAGATACCATCAGGGTTTTCAAAGGTGTTAAAGGTTGCTGCCATTAAGTTGATTTTTAATAAAGGGCTTAATTTAAAACTAAGCGAATGCGATAAACAATAGCCGTGATAAGCGCTTTGAGTAATCGTTTTGATTTGTAATTGTGTTAGGCTTTTGAGGTTAATGCTTTCATGTTTGAGTTGGAATTTTAGGTTGTTTTTCGAGGCATTTGATGCCATAACATAGACATTGTTTTGTTTACTGCTATAGAGGCAGCTCATTTCAGTTTGTTTATTTGGTTTATAGCTTACACTCAATTGAAAATAGCTATCAAATTGCTGTATTAGGTTTTTAGGAATGCTTTCAGCTATACAACATTGAGATTTAAGTAAGAGTTTTTTAATGGGTTTGATTTGACAACTCAAGTTGTATTCAGATATAGCATGATCAAAAACAGCGTATACGGATTGTAAAAGAACGCTGGACCTTTTTTGAGGGATGTGTTTGACTGTTATAGCCAAATCAAGTGCTTGGCCAAGTGGTCGCATACCACCTAAAAGGTAATTGACGCCTTTACGGTCTGTTGAGATTTCTCCAAAACAATACCAATTTTTCAAAGGCAATTTAAACGAAACGCTAAAGGATTTTTGTACATTTAATGCAACGGTTGTTCTTTTTAGTTTAAGTTGACTGCTGATAGCCCAAACATCAAAACTGCCCTTGAATTTTTCAGAATACTCTTTTGAATTGCGGTACAATCCATTGCTGATCATTTGTTGCTTATTGATTACATCAAGTAAACATTTGCCATATAGTCCATGCAGGCTCCAATACCGGTTTATTTGATGTGAATATCCGATGCCTCTTATTGAGCCATTTTCAGCATAATCAGTTTTAGGTCTGATGGCATCAGACTGTTGAACAATTTGAAAATTCAAACTGTTATAGAAGCTTTGTTTTGTGCCAATCAATAGCCCTTGTCCTAAAATGAGGTGTTGATCACCTAAAACCAAAACTTGCTTTTTGTGTTGGTAGGTAATACTCCCAAAAAGACTTGAGTATTGCCATGGCTCACCGGCGTCTTTTTCTGCTTGTAATCTTATGCCCCAGCATTGATTTGCCCATTTAATGGCCAATTGCTGTTTGATGTTTTTACCTAAAAATCGACTTGAATCCGTTCTGTTAAACCCCTGCTGTGATGGCATAGGAAATGAACTGCAAAAACTGATACAGTTGCTTTGATGCATTTGCTTGTTTAAAGATGTGTTTTGTATGTATTGATTGAGTAATACAAGGTCAATTGATTGACAAACTTTGATGGTTTGTAATTCTTGAAGTAAACTCAAAGGACCATATTCCGCACAATGCAATCGAATGGCGTTGATTTGTTCAATGCTCAATAACTGTGGGGAAAGAAGCGTGTAGGCCTCGAGGTCATTTAAATCTATTTTGATATTTGGAACTGCCTCTTCAGTCTGTGATTGTTTCATCAAATCTGTGTCAATCAAGTTGTCTTCGCTCTGACCAAACGCCAGGCAAGCATTGCCAATTAAAAAATGAATCAGTAGTTTAAAACGCATAGCTGATTTGAATGCAATTGCTTAAACCCAATTGCCAATGGTAAAGCAGGCCAAGCCCCCAATGAACTGTTTTATTGAGTTTGGCTTGATAAGCAAAGCCACATTGTTGAAGATTGTCAGAGAGGCCAAATAACCACTGTCTATTCAATTGTTTGATCAATAGGTGTCCGCCAAATTTGAGTTTGCCATAGTGGGTATTTGAAACATTTAAATGAAAGTATAGCGCTTTTTGTAGTTCATATTGAAATGCCCATGATATTTTGGGGAGCGCTCTTGATGGAATGACTTGGCGGGGTAATACAGTCAATTGTTCAATCAATCCAATACTGTTAAAGCGTTTGTTGAATTGCCATTTATAGGCAAGGTTGATTTGAGCTAGGGTGCCATTTTGGTTAAGCCAAGCATTGTGCAATCCTTTGATTTGAATGCCAATTTGAATCTGTGGAGTACAAACAAAGGCCAGT
>JBEIKN010000295.1:0-2080 GCA_040379725.1 Flavobacteriales bacterium | reverse complement strand
TTAACCTTTGGGACTTTAAATGCTCAAAGTAAAGAGAAGACACGCATTCTGATCATATTTGACGCGTCTGGTAGTATGACTACTCAGATTGAGAACACCAGTCGCATGGCAGTAGCTAAACGCATGGCCATAAAAATCGTTGATAGTTTATCGACCTTTAAAAATGTGGAATTGGCGCTTCGTGTGTATGGGCATCAAAAAACAGTTGACCTTAAAGATTGCAAAGATTCAAAGCTCGAAGTGCCTTTTGCACCAAACAATACCGTCATTCTAAAAAAACGCATTAACAGTTTAATGCCTAAAGGGTGGACGCCCATAGCCTATTCTTTGCAAGAATGTGAAAAGGATTTTCCTGCAGAAAAGGGTGTTAGAAACTTGGTCATCATCATTACTGACGGTTTAGAGGAATGCACAGGAGATCCTTGCTTGATATCGCAAGCCCTTCAAAAGAAAGGGATTTTCTTAAAACCGTTTATCATAGGTTTGGGCTCTTCAGAACAATTCAAATTAAAATTCGATTGTTTAGGGACCTATTATGATGCCAATACAGAAAAAGACTTTAATAACGTAGTTGGTGTTGTGGTATCTCAAGCTATGAATGCCACAAGTTGCCAAGTCAATCTATTAGACAAGAAATTGAGACCTGTTGAAACCAATGTGCTCATGAGTATTTATGATGCTTCAACAAAGAAATTATTATTCAATTACGAACACACCATGAATGGAAGAGGAGTGCCTGATACACTGTTTTTAGATCCTTTGAGAAAATATGATTTTGTCGTACATACATTGCCTCCAGTGCGCAAAAACAATGTCGAACTGATTGTTGGTAGACATAATGTTATTCCAATTGATGTGCCTCAAGGCTTTATAGACTTTGTATGTACAGGTAAAACCAATTATGTCGATTTAAAAGCCATCATCACGGTAAAACGTCAACATGATATAGTGAATGCTCAAACTTTCAATACCAAGAAACGATATTTGTGTGGTGTCTACGAAATGGAATTGCTAACCACACCTCGTATCCATCTTGATAGCGTCGTGGTAGACGAAAACAAAACCACATCAATCGTGATCCCTCAGCCAGGCCGTTTACAAATCAACAAAAGTAGAGATTTGGTTTGTGGCATATACCACATGGTTAACGGACAAGTTAAATGGGTGGTAGACATCAGTGATGATTATTTTCAATCCATCATCATGCAGCCCGGAAAATATTTGGTCATTGGCAGAAGTAAACCTGAAACCAGGACCATTTATACCTTTGAAAAAGAATTTACAATCACCTCAGCAACCACAACAGAAATCAACTTATAATGTATACAATAGAAATACTTGGTAGCAACGATACCCGCTCTGGATTTGGAGCAGGTTTGTTAGAAGCAGGCAAAAACAATCCACAAGTCGTCGCTCTTTGTGCCGATTTAACCGGTTCACTCAAAATGGATGCTTTTAAAAAAGCATTTCCTGAGCGCTTTTTTCAAATGGGTATAGCCGAAGCCAATATGATTGGTGTTGCGGCAGGTTTAGCCACAGCTGGTAAAATTCCTTTTACTGGCACCTTTGCTAATTTTAGCACAGGTCGTGTGTACGATCAGATTCGTCAAAGCGTTGCCTACAGTGGTAAGAATGTGAAAATATGCGCTTCTCATGCCGGTTTAACTTTAGGGGAAGATGGTGCTACTCACCAAATTCTCGAAGACATTGGCATGATGAAAATGTTGCCAGACATGGTCGTCATTAATCCATGTGATTTTAACCAAACAAAAGCCGCTACTATGGCAATTGCAGCATACGAAGGCCCATGTTATTTACGATTTGGAAGACCTAAAGTGCCCATCTTTACGGCGCCTGATCAAGTGTTTGAAATAGGGAAGGCTTGGACCATTTTTGAAGGGACCGATGTGTCAATTTTCTGTACAGGTCATTTGGTTTGGAAGAGTATACAAGCAGCTCAAATATTAGCAGAGAAGGGCATCCATGCAGAAGTGATTAATATCCATACGATCAAGCCTCTTGATGCCGAATCCGTATTGAAATCAGCGGCAAAAACCAGATGTGTTGTTACTGCTGAAGA
>JBEIKN010000294.1:0-2084 GCA_040379725.1 Flavobacteriales bacterium | reverse complement strand
TTAACGCCTGCTTGACTTGCCGCATCTATATCGCGATCATGGTCTCCAATCATAATGCACTTGGATGGGTTCAATTGATGTTTGGCTATGGCTTTTTGAATCATAAGCCCTTCTGGCTTTCGGCACAAACAATGACCAACTGTTGGATGATGAGGGCAATAATAGATGTCATTAATGACAATGCCATTTTCTTTACAAGCATTCAATAGAACAGCATGAATACTTGATAAGCCCTCATGGGTGTATAATTGTTTATCAATACCGCCTTGATTGGTAATTAGAATGATTTTAAAACCATATTCTTGAGCCAATAGGAAAGTGGCAATGCTGTCATCTAATAAAATAAAATCGTCTGGTTTTGTGCAATAATCTCCCAATTCTTTATTGATTACACCGTCTCTATCGAAAAAAATTGCCCTTTCTGTCATTATAATTTTATACCTACAAAATAAGTGCTATTTTGCACCAAATTTAATTTTTTTTAAAATTGTCTAATAAGATTGTCATAATCCCAACCTACAATGAACTCGAAAACATAGAGGCCATCGTTAGAAAAGTCATGTCTTTAAACGATGGATTTGATGTACTTATTGTGGATGATAACTCACCTGATGGTACAGCTAAAGTCGTCATGGGCTTGCAAGGAGAATACAATCAAAGGCTTCATTTATTAGAACGTCCAGGCAAAAATGGCTTAGGAACCGCCTATATAGCCGGGTTTAGATGGTGTTTAGAACGAGATTTCGATTTTATTTTCGAAATGGATGCCGATTTTTCTCACAATCCAGATGATTTAAGTAAATTGTTAAAAGCCTGTGAAACAGACGGCGCTGGTTTGGCTGTTGGTTCAAGATATATTACTGGCGTTAATGTTGTGAATTGGCCAATGAGTCGAGTCATTATGAGTTATTATGCAAGCGCCTACGTTCGTTTCATTACCGGTATGACCATCAGAGATGCAACAGCTGGATTTGTTTGCTATTCAAAACAAACATTGCAAGCTATTGATCTTGATAAAATCAAATTCAAAGGATATGCCTTTCAAATTGAAATGAAGTTTAAGGCATGGTTGGCTGGTGTAAAAATCACCGAAGTGCCAATCATTTTTACCGATAGAACCCTTGGCACGTCTAAAATGAGTAAGAAAATTTTTAGAGAAGCTTTTTTTGGTGTCATCGAATTGAAGATGAAAAGTTGGTTTAGAAAAAAATCATGAGTCATTCCATTGATCTAGCTCAATTAAGACGAGAGTATAAACACGCCGAATTGTTAGAGGGCAGTATAGAGGCTCATCCAATAGAGCAGTTTAAAAAATGGTTTACAGAAGCTTTAGAAGCTCAGGTATTAGAGCCTAATGCAATGTGCTTGAGTACAGTAATGGGCGATTTGCCACATAGTCGTGTAGTTTTGTTAAAAGGGCTTGAGTCAAATGGTTTTGTTTTTTTTACCAATTACTTGAGTCATAAGGGTGAACATATTTTGAATAATCCCAATGTTGCTTTAAACTTTTTATGGCTTGAGTTAGAAAGACAAGTGCGCATAAGTGGTCAGGCATTTCCAATTTCTGCAGAAGACAGCGATGCTTATTTTTATGCTCGCCCCTTTGAAAGCCAAGTTGGTGCAGTTGTCAGTCATCAAAGTCAGCTTATACCATCAAGAGATGCCCTAGAGCAAGCCATGACGCTTGCGCTTCAGACCTATTCACCTGAAACCATTAAGCGCCCAGAACATTGGGGTGGTTATTTGGTGTTGCCAACTCGCATAGAATTTTGGCAGGGTAGAAGCAGCCGTTTACACGATAGAATTGTATACGATAAGCAATCAGAGAACACGTGGACAATTTCAAGGCTAAGCCCTTAGATTTCGTGTCCCATTTTGGTCTTTTTGGTGTTCAAGTAGGCCGCGTTGTGTGGGTTGGGCGATGTCAATAATGGAACATTCTCAATGATTTCAAGGCCGTAACCAATTAGACCAGTGCGTTTTTTAGGATTGTTGCTGATGAGTTTCATTTTGCTAATGCCTAAATCCCTTAAGATTTGAGCACCAATGCCATAATCTCTTTCGTCCATTTTAAAGCCTAATTC
>JBEIKN010000293.1:0-2092 GCA_040379725.1 Flavobacteriales bacterium | reverse complement strand
CATAATCCAGAACCATTGCCTGAACACTTAACACAGTTATCAAGCATGGTTAAAAACCAAAAAGCCCATGTTGGCATTTGTGTTGATCCGGATGTTGATCGCTTGGCCATGGTTTGTGAAGATGGCGGCATGTTTGGCGAAGAATATACCTTGGTCGCAGTTGCGGATTACATTTTAAAACAAACTGGCCCTGGCAATACTGTTTCAAACCTCTCTTCAACCAGAGCTTTAAAAGACATCACCGAAAAACAAGGTGGCTCTTATTCTGCAAGCGCAGTAGGCGAAGTCAATGTGGTTGAAATGATGAAAGCGACAAACGCTATTATTGGTGGCGAAGGCAATGGCGGTATCATCTACCCTGAATTGCATTATGGCCGAGATGCTATGGTGGGCATTGCTTTATTTTTGAGTTCATTGGCTAAATCAGGTAAGTCTTGTACGGCGCTTAGAATGAGTTTTCCGAATTACATCATTTCTAAAAACAAGGTGGAATTAACTGCTGATATCAACCCTGACAATGTGCTTGAACAGATCAAAGAGAAATACAAAAAATTCAACATCAACACTGTTGATGGCGTAAAAATTGATTTTGACGAAGAATGGATTCATTTGAGAAAATCAAATACCGAACCCATCATTCGCATTTACGCTGAATCTAAATCTGAAACCACCGCTCGCAACCTAACCATGAAAATCATCAAAGACATTGGTGAAATTGCGAATCAATAAAATTTAACACCATACATCATGTCATTACAATGTGGAATAGTAGGTTTGCCCAATGTTGGAAAATCTACCCTGTTCAATTGTTTGAGCAATGCCAAAGCCCAGGCTGCCAACTTCCCTTTTTGCACCATTGAACCCAATGTGGGCGTTATTACTGTTCCTGATGAACGTTTGCAAAAACTCACTGAAATAGCTAAACCTCAAAACATTGTTCCTGCAACTGTAGAGATAGTGGATATTGCTGGTCTTGTAAAAGGTGCTAGTAAAGGCGAAGGTTTGGGCAATCAATTTTTAGGCAATATCAAAAGCACCAATGCCATTTTACATGTGTTGAGGTGTTTTGACAACGACAACATCATTCACGTTGATGGCAGTGTTGATCCTATTAGAGATAAAGAGATTATTGACACAGAGCTTCAACTCAAAGATTTAGAAGCAGTTGAAAACCGCTTGCAAAAGGTCCAGAAACAAGCTAAAGCTGGCGATAAAGAGGCTGCAAAAATTGCTGATGCTTGCGAAAAATACAGAGCACACTTATTAAAAGGGCTTAATGCCAGAACTTTGAATGAATTGACGGAAGAACAATTGGATTTATGTTCTGATTTGAATTTATTAACGGCCAAACCGGTTTTATATGTATGTAATGTCGATGAAAAGAGCTTGCCAAATGGCAATGCTTGGGTTGACAAAATTCGAATAATGGCAGCTGAAGAAGGTGCTGATGTGATGGTGATTTGTGCTTCTGCAGAAGCAGAAATTGCTGAATTAGAAGATCCACAAGAACGCGCCATGTTTTTGAACGATTTGGGTTTAGAAGAAAGTGGTGTGGCCAAATTGATTAAATCAGCTTACAAGATGTTGAACTACATTACTTATTTTACGGTTGGTGAAAAAGAAGTGAGGGCTTGGACCATTACTAAAGGCATGAAAGCACCTCAAGCAGCTGGAGTCATTCACTCTGATTTTGAAAAAGGCTTTATTAGAGCCGAAGTCATACAATACGACGATTATGTAAAATACGGCAACGAAACTGCCATTAAAGAAGCTGGAAAGCTTGGCGTTGAAGGCAAAGAATACGTTGTGAAAGACGGTGATTGCATGCATTTCAGGTTCAATGTGTAATTTTTTAAAATTTGATTTGCATTTATCCATAAAAACCTTACTTTTGCACCACTCTTTTCGATTCCGTAGCTCAGCTGGTAGAGCATTACACTTTTAATGTAGTGGTCCTGGGTTCGAGTCCCAGCGGGATCACAAGAAAACAGTCAGTTTTCATCTAAAACCCTCAGAAACAACACTCTGAGGGTTTTTTCATTTCACCCCTTTTCGCTTTTTTTCGTTTTGGAACGGCATTTGTTTTCCAAAT
>JBEIKN010000292.1:0-2096 GCA_040379725.1 Flavobacteriales bacterium | reverse complement strand
TACTTTAATATGGGTCTTAGCGTATCAGCGATTTTAGGGAGTTTGTTTCTAATCATTAGACCTAGTGCAGCAGGCATGACTGTCACCAATGCAATGTGTTGAATGGTTTTGATCACGGGGAGTTCAATGACATGCGTTTGGTTGATGAAATAATCAAGCGCTAAATTGACTAATAGCGGCAAAGAAAACATGCACAAAATACCATTGACAACAGTGAGTGAAATGCTCAGAGCCACATTGCCTTTTAGTAAATAACTGACAAGGTTTGAGGTGACACCTCCAGGGCATAAAGCAATGATGATGAATCCCACTTTAACTTCAGGGTTGAAGTTTGATAACAGCATTAAAATGACTGCCGACAAGGGGAGTAAAACCATTTGCGCAACAAGGCCAATGCTGAGGGCTCCAGGAAATGCAATGATGTTTTTAAAATCTATTTTACTGAGATTTAAACCTAAGCTCATCGTGATGAATGCCAAAACGAGGTCAATTAAAAAGTCGATGTTTTGAAAAAGCAGGTTCATCATCTGATGCGAGGCATTTCAGAACAAACATACATGTTTTTTTTTAATTTGTTGGCGCTTTTTTAAAAGTGTAAGAATTGCTGTGTATAATCAATACTTTGTTTACATTTGTAGAATGAAATGGGTATTAGCAATAGCAACATTTGTACTTCTGGCATCATGCTCAGAAAACGGTAAAATAGCCGATCAAATGAATGATATTCCAAGTGCTAAATGGAATTATGATCAAATTCCAGAATTTCCTTTCACGGTTCAGAATGCAGGGTTAAATCACGATTTTTTTCTCAAATTGAGAATGCAAAAATCATATCCTTATGAAAACCTGTTTTTATTGGCTCATATTAAGACCCCAGATGGCAGAGTTGTCACCAAAAGAGTTAATTTCACTTTGACAGACGAAGCCGGTAAACCTTTGGGTAGATCAACTGGAGGCTCAGTGAATTACGAATTGCCTCTGATGATGAACAGGAAAATGGAATCATCAGGAACCTATACCATAGCTTTGGAGCAAAATATGCGTGACTCTGTCATTTATGGCATTGAAAGCATTGGTGTTAAAATCAAACAAGGTGAGCCGGTTTTCTGATGGACAAAGCAAGCTTGTTTTATGATGGGGTTTGTGTCTTGTGTCAAAGAAGCGTGCAATGGCTCATCAAACGGGATAAAAAAGGCCTGATTCAATTTGGTCAATTACAGGGTCAAACTGCACAAACCATTTTATCAGAAGTTCAAACCAAACAATTAAGTTCTCTTGTATTGGTGTATCAACAAAAACAATACGTCAAAAGCGATGCTTTTTTGCTGTTAATGAAATTATTACAATGGCCATACAAAGTCTTATATGTGTTTATTTTAGTGCCTAAGTTTATGCGTGATGCTGTATATAATCTGGTGGCGAAAAACAGGTATAAATGGTTTGGACAACATGACAACTGCTGGTTGCCTGAGGAAAAAGATAAGTGGAGGTTTTTGGGATGAAGCTTAGGTTATTAATCGTGTTGCTATGCTGGTCTATTAGTGTTCAGGCGCAAGTGGTTTTGAGATTGGACAGTGCGCTCAAACAAGCCTACATTAAAAAATTTGGATTTCATGAAGGCTTAATGTGTATTCCCTTTTATTGCGATCCTTTTAAAGAACAGTTTTATACTAAAGCAGATACCCTAGGACTATGTGGTAAAATGGTATTTGTTGATTCGAGTTTTGTCGTGAGAATAAAGCCTGTTTTTGATATGCCTGTTTGGCAGTTCCCTCAATTCAGTGAAGGGTATTGCACTGTTGTAAAAGGGGGGTATTTAGCCATTATGAATACCAAGGGCGAAATACAAGTAAGCACAGATTTATTAGCATACTCTCCTCAGAAAAATAAATTGTTGCCATTTAAAGATGGACTGGCCAAAGTGTATAGGGGAGGAAATGCGCTTAGGCACTATTACGAAGTCTATTATATTGATCAATCTGGTCATAGAATGGCGCCAAAAGTATTGGTAAAAGTTAAAAGAAAGCCTAAACCAAAAATAAGGGTATTTGATTATATAGTACTCAAGGTTTTCCACGACACATTGCCAAACATTC
>JBEIKN010000291.1:0-2098 GCA_040379725.1 Flavobacteriales bacterium | reverse complement strand
TTTATTAGCAGCTATTGGAACAGTTATTGGCTTGTGTTTGGGCATTACTTTGGTTTTACTTCAAGATCAGTATGTATTAATCAAAATGCAAGGCGCCATAGTTGAAAATTACCCGGTCAAATTAATGTATCAAGATGTCATTCTCATTGCCTCAACAGCTTTAGGCCTTGGCGTATTAACAGGGCTTTATCCTGCTTACAAAGCAGTGCAGCTGATGGAAGGGGAGTAGATCCAAACAACTGAATAAATGAAATCAGACTTGGATGGTAAAGTTTTGAATGCTATGCACAATATATATTTTGATTGTTTACGGTTTAACAGGAATTAATATTAAGTAAAAAAAAGGCTGGTGAACTCACCAGCCTTTTTTTAAAAGATCTTAATATCAGTGTTATTTACCAGTTGATTTAGCTTTTGCTTTTGTAGCGGATTTAGTTTTAGCCTTCTTTTGTGGTGCAGCTTTAGGTGCATTCACATGCACTGCGCTGATGATTTTGATGGGCGTGTTTGGTCTGTCGTTCTCACCTGTTGGTATGTTCGCAATTTTGTCAATCACATCAAATCCTTTAATGGTTTCACCAAACACAGTGTATTGGCCATCTAAAAATGGCGTTGGAACATGGCAAATGTAAAACTGAGATCCACTTGATGCCTTTTCTGGATTTTCAGTTCTTGCAGCAGCTAAAGCACCTTGCTTGTGATTAAACATAGAATTGATTTCAGCAGGAATGGTGTAACCTGGGCCACCCATACCGTCGTTGTATGGATCATTGTCTTTACTGTTAGGATCGCCAGTTTGAATCATAAAGCCTTTGATCACACGATGAAACAAAATACCATCATAGTATTTGCTGTTCACCAATTTTAAAAAATTGTCGTGATGCAATTTGGTTTCATTGTATAATACCACTTTGATATCGCCCATAGAGGTTTTAATCAAAACGGTATCTCTGACTTTACTCATTGTGGAATCAACAGGTGTTGCTTCTACAGGGGCAGTTTCAGAAACAATCGTGTCTTGCACGATTGCATCATTGTTAGCTTCAGCATTTGTACTGCTACAGTTTGTGGTCGTGAAAACGATCAAGCAGGATACGAGTCCTACGCGGCTTAATAAATGTTTCATAAAATATGCTCGTTTAAAAAATAGTCAATAATGTGTTCGCGAATATACGTTTCTTGTTCTAGAAGTGTCATGTGTGGTAAAGGGTTTACCAATTCCCATTGAGGCCAACCTTCAGTATCATGCCCTTTTAATTCGTAGTGTCCAGAATAACTCAGTAACTTACAAGTGGCTATATGCATCAAACTCAATTTGTCGTCCTTTTTGAAAGGCTTTTCTTGCAATGCACCATACTCGCGCATCCCAATAATGAATAAGAGTGCATTCATATCAGGTGGTTTACCAAATTGAAGCCTTATTTTTTCTAAAATGGCCTTCCAAACGGCTTGTCGGTTTTCAGTATCTATCATTATTTTTTTGGGAAACGCATTTTGTAATGGTGTTCAACTCTACCAATACTGATGTTGTTTAATTTGCCTTTTAACAAATTGCGTTTTAGAGGTGTAATGTGGTCAATAAACAATTTACCTTCAATATGGTCGTATTCGTGTTGAATGATTCTTGCAGCCATGCCTTTAAACGATTTTTCATGCAATTGAAAATCTTCATCATAATACCTGATTTTTAATTCCGGCTTTCTGAATACATTTTCATGAACCGTCGGTATGCTTAAACAACCTTCTTCGTACTTCCATGGTTCGCCCCATTCTTCTAAAATGACTGGATTAATGAAAGTTTGTTTGAAATCTTTAGGCTCAATATCGTCAATAGGAGAGCCATCTACTATGAATAATCTAATTGGGAGTCCAATTTGTGGAGCGGCTAATCCAATGCCATTACTATCGTACATGGTTTCGTACATGTTTTCAATCAACTCTTTCAAGTTCGGATAATCAGCCTGGATATCAGTGCCCATTTTTCTGAGTACTGGACAGCCATAAGCGTATACGGGTAAAATCATATCGTTTCTAAATAGGTTTGCAAAATTAATGCCGCAGCGACTGTATCTACAAGTTTTTTATTTTGTCTCTGTTG
>JBEIKN010000290.1:0-2111 GCA_040379725.1 Flavobacteriales bacterium | reverse complement strand
GATGATTGGATAAGACAAAGTAACGCGGTTGTCGCAGTATACAGGAGAGCGCATACCAGATGTCCAAGTGAATGGATTATCGACATTCAATTTTACGGCTTCGCATTCCAATAAATATTGTGCTATTTTTGAACTGATTTCTTTTGCTACCATGGCTCAACAAAATTATAAGATATTTATCAATGACTGTCAGATTGTGCTGACCAATAATGCTCATTTTTTGAACAGTAAGACCTATGAATTGGTTTTGCCCAAACAACTCAATAACATTATTCAACAACTTTGCTCTGGCGTTTATAAAGGAAAGCCCTTGCTGATTGTACAGTCTGAGAAGCCAAGTGCAGTGTTTGCCCAATTGAAAAAATCATTTAAAATGATCAAAGCAGCAGGTGGGGTTGTGTTTAATGATGATGCAGAGTTATTGCTCATCAAACGCTTGGGCAAGTGGGATTTGCCTAAAGGGAAATTAGATGCTGGCGAAGATTTTAAATTAGCTGCGCTTAGAGAGGTTCACGAAGAGTGTGGCCTGAATTTTCTTGGATTGTCTAATAAGTTAGCAACGACCTATCATGCGTATGCATTAAAGGGCCGTTGGATCTTAAAGAAAACAGTGTGGTTCAGAATGATTGCTTGGGGAGATTGTTCGGTAAAACCTCAAGTTGAAGAGGGGATCACCGAAGTTGTTTGGGTCAACAAAGCCTTTATTGATGACAAAACCTTTGATACCTATGATTCCTTGAAGGATGTATTCAAAGCCATTGAATTTCCTAAGAAACGTTAATTGCTTTCGCTGGTATAGACTTTTAGACTAAAAGAACTCCGATTGATCCAGCCTTGTTTGGCAGAACTTTTCTTTAATTCGGATCGTCTAAAGATTTCTCTAATGATTAAAAAGTAGGCCCCTCCAGGAATAAAAACAGTGATGGCTGCGGCCCCTAAAACTGAAATGTGTCTGAATCCCCAAAATTTTTGATCGCCAGTGTAAATGTCTTGAATACTATTAATGGATAGGTAATTGCCTTCGCGTTCATTAAAGCTATTTACTTTGTAAAATATACTGTCGTTTAAAAATAAAAATCGTCCTTGGTGGATGTTCTGATTTTGATCCTTGAATTTGAATTTTTTGAATGACTCAACCACCATGCTTTTGTTATTAGGTAAAGAAACCATCAAATAGCTTTTTTGATGAGCATACACAGCGCTTAAATTGAGAGCAAAGCATAGTATCAATAAATAGAACTTATGGATGTAAACGTTTTTCGCCGGCATAAATGTATTGATTCAAATGGTTGTTAATAGGAACTATAGGACAAATATAAGCTGAATTATAATGACAATAAGGATTGTAGGCCAAATTAAAATCTAAGCAGATGATGGCTTCATTGTTATAGGGAATGTCTAAATAGCGGCCCGCGCCATAACTTGTGTGCTGATTGCTTAAATCTTTAAAGGGAATAAATAACATCTTAGGATGTAATAGTGTTTTGGAGTAGGCTGTAAGCACACAACTACTGTCTTTTATTTTGAATGATAGATTAAACACTGCGTAATAAATGGATTTCTCTTCGCCATTTGTGCGCATTTCTATCATTTGGCCATTTAAGGGTGTCAACTTAGCCCATACTCTGTAGGTACTGTCAATGTCAAAATACTGCAAACCTTTAAACCCATTATAAGCGTCCTCTGGTAATATGCCTTCAGTGATTAGGCTGCTGTTTTTCTCTGCTCTCATATATAAAATAGTAGAGCAATAGGCCTTGTATTCATTGGCATTATTGCATGCCACAAAAAGGCTTAAAACAAATAGGGTAATACAAACAATCCTACTAACCATAATACAATGACACCCACTATGTTTAAGCATAAGCCAACAATGGCCATGTCTTTAAGCTGAATTTTCCCTGAACTATAAACCACGGCATTGGGTGGTGTGCTAATAGGAAACATAAATGCAAAGCTACATGCAATGGTCGTTGTAATGCCCATAATATGAGGATTATTTAAACCAATAGATTGAGAAATGCCAAATACCACAGGGATGTAAATTTGAGCCAATGCAACATTGCTCATCAACTCTGTAAAAAAATACAGCAGAGGCAATGATCAATAAT
>JBEIKN010000289.1:0-2128 GCA_040379725.1 Flavobacteriales bacterium | reverse complement strand
GCTCTGTCGAAAAAGCACAAGCTTTTGAAACAGAATTGAGCGCCAAATATGGCGTTAAAGTAAAAGGTTACCAAAGTAATGCCGCCATGCACGATGCAGCTGTGGCATTAGCCGATCAAGTAGTGGCTGATTTTGGCAGCATTGATGTCTTGATCAACAATGCTGGCATTACCAAAGATACCCTTCTGATGCGAATGAGCGAAGAACAATGGGATGACGTCATCAACACCAATTTGAAATCAACTTTCAATTTAACCAAAGCCTGTTTGAAAACCTTTTTGAAAAACAGAGCAGGTAGTATCATCAATATTTCATCTATCGTTGGATTAACAGGGAATGCCGGACAATCAAATTATGCAGCCAGTAAAGCAGGTATGATTGGCTTTACCAAATCAGTGGCCAAAGAATTGGGTTCAAGAAACGTCCGTTGTAATGCCATTGCACCAGGCTTTATAGAAACTGAAATGACCGATGCATTAGATGCAACAGTTAAACAACAATGGATAGATACCATTCCACTAAAACGCGGTGGTACAACAGACGACGTGGCTAACTGCTGTTTGTTTTTAGCCAGCGATATGAGCACATACATTACGGGTCAAACCATAAATGTTTGTGGTGGGATGGTGATGTAATTTCAAGCCCAAACCAATGCCTTTAGATCAAGATCCAATAGAAGACAAAGAAATGTCATTTTTTGACCACATAGATGCCTTTAGAGGGCATTTGGTCAGAAGCGCATTAGCTATTTTAGTCTTGTCTATTATTGCCATGATTTACATGGATACCATTTTTCATGAAGTGATTTTAGGTCCATTGAATGCAGATTTTATTTCTTACAGAATGGTTTGTGCATTTTCGCATAAGTATTTTGGCAACGATCAATTGTGCATCAGCGGATTGAATTTGGAACTCATGAACACTGAAATGGCAGGGCAATTTATGATGTCCTTCAGGTTGGCAGTAGTGTTCGGTCTGATAGTGGCAATGCCCTACATCATTTGGCAGTTGTGGCAATTTTTTAGACCAGCATTGAGTCTTAAAGAGCGTTCTAGGATCAGAGGATTTTCTTTTTATACCACGCTGTTGTTTTTAACTGGCGTGCTCTTTGGATATTTTATTCTTTGCCCAATTTCGGTCAATTTTTTGATGAACTACACCATGAGTCCAATGATCAAAAACCGAATTGTGATCAGCAATGTTGTTTCCTTCATGACTTTAGTGGTTATGGGCAGTGGTTTGATTTTTGAACTGCCTATTTTAATGTATTTCTTAGCAAAATTAGGTTTGATTTCATCCGCCTTTCTTAAGAAATACCGCAAACATGCCTTCGTGGTGATATTGATTATTGCCGCAATCGCTACACCGCCAGATGTGATCAGTCAGGTGACCTTAACCATTCCTATGTACTCATTGTTTGAGTTGGGTATTGTTATTATAAAACGCGTCGAAAAACAAAAAGCAGAAAATGTCTAAAATTACTAATATACAAATCGGTTCAGACCATGCTGGTGTTGAATTAAAAGCTCAGGTCATTGAATTTCTTCAAGCCCAAGGGTATACTACCAAAGACTTTGGTACGCATAACACAGATTCTATGGATTATCCTGATGTGGCACATCCTGTGGCAGAGGCTGTATTAGCTGATGCTAACTCATTGGGCATATTGATTTGTGGCAGTGGCAATGGCGTTTGTTTGACCGCTAATAAACACCAAGGGATTCGCGCAGCCTTGTGTTGGCTACCCGAGTTAGGTGCATTGGCAATGCAACACAACAATGCCAACGTTTTATGCTTACCTGCAAGGTTTATTACAACTGAAACAGCCAAAGACATTGTGGCGGCTTATTTAAGTGCTGAATTCGAAGGTGGTAGACACCAAAATAGAGTCAGCAAAATCAACTGCGCATAGGCTACCAAAAGTGCCTACGGTCCCTTTTTTTCCAGTAATACACGATTACAAATCCTGAAATGGCACCACCCAAATGGGCAAAGTGTGCGATGGGATCTCCTTGAAAATTGCTCAAGCCTAAAAACAAATCAAGGCCTATAATGATGGGTACCAAATATTTGGCTTTGATCGGATATGGAATGAACATAAACATCAATTCAGTATTAGGAAACAAAT
>JBEIKN010000288.1:0-2135 GCA_040379725.1 Flavobacteriales bacterium | reverse complement strand
TTTAAATCCTCAGGCGTTTGGTTGTCAAAGGTTAAATGCTCTTGCAAGGTTGTCGCCATACTGACACCCACATAGTCCGCTTTTATCGGATACAATCTGTGGCTCCTAGAGGCTAAAACTGCCACTTGGATTTTTGAAACCTGCAGATCCAACAAAGGCAACATGGCTTTCATAATGGTTTTTCCAGAATTGAGCACATCATCCACTATCACTACTACCCCATTGGACAAATCTGACAATTGTGATTGACTGTGGTATATTGGTTCAGCCTGATTTAGCACATCAACTTGTATGGCTTCAACGGGTTGGTCTGTGATGGTTCTAAGCGCTGCTGCAATAGACTCAGCTATAAAATACCCTCTTTGATCTATACCAACCAACCATATACAAGTTTCGTCCATGTTGTTTTCATAAACTTGCCAAGCCAATCGGATAAATTTATAGCCGATTTGTTTATGGGTTAAAATGATGTTTGACATAAGACTTTATGCTTCAAATGTATGAATAAAAACTTAGAAACTAATCTAAAATAGCCTGAACACCTGGCAAAACTTTACCTTCAAAATATTCTAACAAAGCACCACCGCCAGTTGACACATAACTCACTTGATCAGCAAAATTAAATTGGTGAATGGCTGCTGCGCTGTCTCCACCACCTATCAATGAAAAGCCCCCAGCTTGAGTCATGGCAACAACAGATTCTGCAACTGCTCTAGTACCCTGTTCAAATTGACTCATCTCAAAAACACCCATTGGCCCGTTCCACAAAACTGTTTTGGATTGTTTGATCACTTCACAAAAGGTTGCAATGGCTTTAGGCCCAATATCTAATCCCATAAAGTCTGCTGGGATTTGATCATTATCAGCAAAGGCAGTGTTGGCGTCATTAGAAAAATTATCAGCGATTTTACTGTCCACAGGCAAATACAAATTAACGCCTTTTGCTTTAGCCTTTTGAATGAGTTCAAGTGTTAATGGCATGCGTTCATCTTCGCAAAGTGACTTGCCAATCTGCCCCCCTTCTGCTTTTGCGAATGTATAGGCCATCCCACCACCAATAATGATGTTATTAGCAATGCTCATTAGATTTTCTATGATCAATAATTTATCCGACACCTTTGCGCCTCCAACAATGGCCGTGAAAGGTCTTTCAGGGCTTTTAATGACTTTGTCAGCGTTTGCCAATTCATTGGCCATCACATAACCAAAACATTTTTTACCAGAAAAAAACTGAGCTATCACTGCAGTTGAAGCATGCGCTCTGTGGGCTGTCCCAAAGGCGTCGTTTACATAAAAACTACCTAATTGAGCTAAAGTTTGTGCAAACGCTTGATCACCTTTTTCTTCTTCTTTGTAAAACCTCAAATTCTCTAACAACAAAATTTCGCCAGGTGCTATACTTGATGCCATTGTTTTGGCATCTTCACCAATACAATCTGAAGCAAAATGCACCATAGCGCCAGTGAGTTCCTGAACACGTTCTACGATGTGTTTCAATGAGTATTTTTCTGTAGGCCCTTCTTTAGGTCTGCCTAAATGACTCATTAAAATACATGAACCACCATCTTTTATTATTTTTTGAATGGTCGGAACGGCTGCTTTAATTCGAGAATCATCTTTGATCTGATATTCAGCATCTAATGGCACATTAAAATCTACACGGATCAAAGCTTTTTCACCTTTAAAATCAAATTGGTCTATGGTTAACATCATGTTTTAAATTTATTTTTGAGTGCCGCAAAAATAAGTCAAAATATTATTCTTTAATTTGCAAAATATTTCTGAGTCTTGAGTGCCTCGATAGACCATATCAAAATTCCAATTCTAAAGGATCTGGAAGTGTTTGAAAAAACATTCAGCAACAGCATGAAAACCAATGTGCCTTTGTTGAATACCATTATGACCTACATCGTTAAGCGCAAGGGTAAGCAAATAAGGCCCATGTTTGTTTTGTTTTCTGCCCAAATGCATGGCATTATTAATGAAAGAACACTCAGGGGCGCTAGTTTAATTGAATTGTTGCACACCGCCACTTTGGTGCATGACGATGTGGTAGATGGCAGTGATTTGCGTCGTGGATTTTTTAGCATCAATGCCTTATGGAAAAACAAGATTGCCGTTTTAGTGGGGGACTT
>JBEIKN010000287.1:0-2142 GCA_040379725.1 Flavobacteriales bacterium | reverse complement strand
GCCATTCAATTCTAAAGGCTTCTTGTGGTGGATTAGGCAACATTTTAAATGTTTCAGGGCTTTGCTCAAATTGACTCGCTGATAAATTCACATCATACATCGCTAAAACATAATCGCCTTTTTTTGCATTAATGATGGTCAGTTTTCCTTGTTTATCGTTCTTACTACCAGGGCCTATTTTAAATTGTGGCCAAACACGCCAGTAGTCGCCCGGAAAGGCTCTAAACAGGACGGTCAAACTGTCTTCTGTTTTTTTAATGAGGGTGTGATCCAGATACCCTAAATTAGAGTTGGCTCCCCCCATCCTTCCATCGTAAGTTAATTCCAAATCCAAAGAATCTGTTGCCTCATTCGACCATACGCCATCTAATGTATAGTATCTGTAATCGCTCATATAGGGGGCTTTTGTCCGGTACAATTCTGGCCCAACCCAATGGTGTTCCACCCTTAATAGCGCTGAATCTTTAATGTTATGTGCATACAATTTACAAAGTGCTGCAGGCAGGTCATAACTGTTATTTCCTACAACAGATACAGTCTGATCTGTAATGGCGTCACTAAGTTTTTCATCCATATCTAATGCCACATATACTGGTTTAAAAGGCAAATCAAATTCAAAAGTATCTTGACAATGTTGAATCAAAACGGTTCGCTTTTCAAAGGTTTGAAGGTTTTTATAGAAAAAAACCTCTATGGGTAATTCACTGTAACAAATTGAGTTGAATCTTGAATGTTGTTGAAGCACTATTTGAATATGAGGCCCACTGGTATTTGAATGGGTTTGCTTGATGATTCTAATATGCGGGAAACCAGGTGTTTTAACCCATTGATTAAAAAATTGCCTTGCCTTAAGAGGAGAAAACACCTCAAAAATCGCTTGCATGTCATTGGTTGAAGCATTCTTGAGAGCAAATTGAGATTGATAGGCTTTTGCAGCGCCAAAAAAGTTAGGATCTCCCATAACTGATCTCAAACTGTGAATCACATCAGCCCCTTTCTTATACACATGATTACCATAGGTATATGCATGTGGGATATTCACTAATGAAAACACATTGGCATCATTGATGTGCGCATACCTTAACACATTCAAATGATTGTTTAAAACAGACTGTTTATAGGCTTGTTTACCATACACTTGCTCTGTAAATAAGTGCTCGCAGTAACTAGCCCATCCTTCATTCAACCACATATCTTCTGCAGTAGAACAGGTCACTTGGTTACCCCACCAATGGTGAGACAATTCATGCGCCATCATGGTTTCATAGGTTAAGGCGCCACTTGCAAATGATTTTGGGAAAGTGATGTTACCAGCATGCTCCATTGCACCACCCGTGAAAGGCACAAAATTATACCCTACTTTACTGTAGGGTTGCTGTCCAAACAATTGTTCAAAACAGTTAATGGCATTAGGTAAATGCAGAAAAGATGCGTTCACTTTAGCCGTGTCAGCATTGGGTGCAAACAATTGAATTGGGAAATCAGCCGCTAATCCTTTGTATTGTTTTTCAACAATAGCGTATTGACTCACAGATACTGCAGCCAAGTATGCACTCATTGGAACAGGTTCTAGATAATGCCAAATCTTAGATTGCGCAGTTGTCTCGCAACCCAAAAAGCGTCCATTGCAGGCTGCTGTATAATTGGTATCTGTTTCAACAAAAAACTCATAAGATGACTTCATGGTAAACTCGTCAACACAAGGCATCCATGCCCTTCCGAAACTATGAGGATTTACAGAAAAACCAACCCCTAAATTGAAAGCATAATTCCCATTAAAATAAAAGCCACCCCATCCTCCAGGATCCAATGCAGGGGTTCCGTGATAATAGATTTTAAAAAGACTTGAATCTCCTTTTACTGAGGCTTGTTTTAACTTTATTTTAACTGATTCTCCAACAACCTGAGTAGCCAATTTTTCTTGATTAACTATTACAGAATCTATGAGCAACTGTTTGAGGTCTAATCTGAGTTCCGAAGCAGATTGTTTCCATTCTATTTTCAATTCAGCAAGCCCTTTTAAGGATTTAGACCCTAAATTTTGGAGCTTGATTTTTAAAACTGTGTGCTTAATTCTAAAGGTATCAATGCGATCTGCATAGGCTGAAGACATACAAATCAAACAAAGCGCAACAAGGATAG
>JBEIKN010000286.1:0-2152 GCA_040379725.1 Flavobacteriales bacterium | reverse complement strand
TAACTCATAGTTGCCCATTTCTTTGCCATTGACAAACACCTTGGCGCTGGTAATATCAGCCGTGTTTAATCCTTGTGCACTTGAGGTGCTGAAGCTAAAATCTTTAATGTGCAAATAAGCGGGAATGGGTTCTTGCTCTTTATCGCAAGCGCTTATGAGCATTAAGCCCATGTAGGCAAAAATAATGATTGATTTAGACCAAGCTCTCATGCTGACTGTATGTTAAATGTTGCATTACATTGAAAACACTCATGGCTTCTTCGAGTGATACCAATGGCGAAACACGGTTGTTTATACAATCAACAAAATTCATTAAATCTTTTTGAATAACATCAAAATACATGATTTTTTTTTCTGTTGTATTCATGTTTTGAGCTACTGCTGTTTGAGAAGCGTTAGGGTCATCAAATGGCAATTGATGAGACATGTGTAAATCTAACTTAGTCTCTTCAACTTGTAATTGATTGATGTGCGCTTTTATGATTTTGCCTTTCTGATACAAGGTAAGGGTTTGGCTAGAGGCCAAACTGACATGGTTCATGATGATTTCTGCATTGGCTTTGTTGTCAAAGGTGATGTGCAGTTTAACTTCGTCAGGACTTTGGTTAAAGATATATTGTTGGTCAATTTTAACTTTACTGACAGGGGAGTTCACACACCTTAATACCATATCAATACTCTCATTTAAAAGCGTCGTATTAGAGGCGTCATTAAACGGGGTGTTGTATGGAATTTGAATGGCGTATTGCACAAAGCTTGGCTTAGAGACCAACTGACGAGCCGTGGTATAGGTGCAGCCCAGTCCATGGATATTGCTGATATAAAACTGTGTATCGGCTTCTGATTGGTATTTATGCAACAGACTTAGCTCCGTAAAATTCAAGTCTGGAAATTTTTCAAATAAAATGTGTTTAGATCCTTTAATGCACTCAGATAATAAATCAAATATATTGTGATGCTGACTGCCACAGAAAACGATGGCATCTGCGCGGTCTATGAAATCTGTAAAAGGAGACAGTCCATAAAACGATTCAAAGTTTAAGGCTTTACTGCTGTCGAAACTGCCAATGATCTCAAATGCTTCATGAGATTGCATGTAAGGCAAATAGTTTGCTATTGCCTCAGTTTCGCCCGCTATTCCAACTTTAATTTTTAACAACTGTGTCCAAATAAATTTTGTACAAAAATGCATAAGTTGCTTATTTGCAGCATCATTTTGTTATTAACCGTGTACTAAAGACCATACAATTAAACTTTGCTCATTTATCAAGATACATACAAACACAAGGGTTTAAGATTGCAGTTGACCGACTTGCTCAAAAGCAAAGGCATTTATAATGAGGCAGTTTTAAACGCCATCCTTAAACTTCCTAGACATTATTTTTTGCCCTTAGAGTTTGATCAACATGCCTATGAAGATAAAGCCTTCCCAATTGGCGAAGGTCAAACCATTTCGCAACCCTATACAGTTGCATACCAGACCCAGTTGCTAAACATACAAGCCAATGATAAAGTGCTTGAAATTGGTACAGGAAGCGGTTATCAAGGAGCTGTATTGGCTTTGTGTGGCGCTCAAGTCTATTCAATAGAAAGACACCAAGCATTGTCAGATCAGGCACTTAAAACCCTTGCCTTAGTCAATCAGGATTTTGGTTTGAGGATTCATTTAAACACATTTGTAGGCGATGGAACCAAAGGCTTGCCTGAACATGGTCCATACAATAAAATCATTGTAACAGCCGGTGCACCTTCGATCCCCAAAGCTCTAGCCAATCAATTGGCAATAGGAGGCATCATGGTGATCCCTGTGGGTCAAGATAATCAAGCCCTCAAAATGGTCAAATTGACCAAACTCGATGCCAACCAATTTAAAACAGAAGTCTTGGACCAGTTCAGCTTTGTGCCTCTAATTGGTCAAAATGGATGGCAATAAAAAAGGGCCACTTGGGCCCTTTCTAAAGTATATGATTTGTGAATTTATGCTGTTGTAGATAAAACGGCATTCATGCTTCTAACAGCATCAGCAGATTTGTTAAATGCTGCTTGTTCTGATTCTGTCAATTTGTAGTCTACAATTTTCTCCCATCCGTTTTTGCCAATAACGACTGGAACACCCATACAGATATCATTTTGACCGTATTCACCTTCTAGG
>JBEIKN010000285.1:0-2157 GCA_040379725.1 Flavobacteriales bacterium | reverse complement strand
TCAGAGTAGGCCCTGTGCAAGCGATTGCGTGATTCAAAAATTTGATTGGCTACAGCTTTACCTTCTTCATTGTCTGAAGCAGACCTGAACAACATGATTTTTTCACCTTCGGGATTATTGGTGAAAATGGTTTTATCAAGCTTTTCTTTGTTATTAGCTATTAGGCTACTGCTGGCATTCACAATATTGGCTGTACTGCGGTAATTGTGTTCCAACTTAAACACTTTTAAATCTGGATAGTCTTTCTCAAAATTTAATATGTTTTGAATATTTGCCCCCCTAAAAGAATAAATAGATTGAGAATCATCGCCTACCACACAAATATTTTCATACATGGCGGCTAAACTTTTAACAATCATGTACTGACACAAGTTGGTATCCTGATACTCATCCACCATTATGTATTTGAACTTGTGTTGGTATTTGTTTAAAACATCAGGGTGGCCTTTCAACAAGGCATATGTATTTAATAAGATGTCGTCAAAATCCATTGCCCCAGCTTTGTAGCATCGGCTCTGATAAGCTGCAAACACCTTTGACAAATTCGGCCTGCCTGTTGAATTATCTGCTTCCAATAGCTCTGGAATTTTAATGTATTCTTTTGCGGTTATCAAACTGTTTTTACAATTGCTGATGCGATTGTAAACAAAGCCTGGCTTGTAGAGTTTCTCATCAAGATTTAGTTCCTTAACGATGGTTTTAATCAAACTTTTAGAATCATCGGTATCGTAAATGGTAAAGTCTTTTGGATAGCCAATCTTTTCTGCTTCTACTCTGAGAATTTTAGCAAACACAGAGTGAAAAGTTCCCATCCAGATATTCTTTGCCTCATGCCCGACTACAGCCTCAATCCTATGTTTCATTTCTTTGGCGGCTTTATTGGTAAAGGTCAAAGCCAAAATATTAAAGGCATCGTTACCGGATTGAATGATGTGGGCTATTCTGTATGTTAACACTCTAGTTTTGCCACTTCCTGCTCCTGCAATAATCATCACAGGCCCTTGAATGGTCATTGCCGCATCGCGTTGCACATCGTTCAATTGATCTAAATAAGGCGGATGACTCATAAGGATTGCAAAGCTATTCACTCCCTTTGATTTCTTATTAACAAAATACAAAAAAGGCGTCGAAAATGTTTCGACGCCTTGAAAATAGTAATGAAAAAAGATGCGTTTAAAATTGACCTCTCAAAGTCAATTGGATATTGCGACCTGCTCCACTGTAACCAGACGAAAAGGTTCTGTAATGTTGATCCATTAGGTTCTCAATGGCCAATTGACCTTGTAAATATTTGTTGATTTGGTATTGAGCCCTCAAGTTCAAAGTTTGCCAAGCAGGCGTATACCCTTTTATCGGATCAGCAGAATACAAGGCATTGTCTTCGCCCATTAAATTGTAATCTTTAGAGTGCTTAGCCCCATTGAACAGCACAAAACACTCTGCTTTGATTTTATTGGCCTTATACATCAAGCCCATTCTGCCATATACTGGCGAAATATGATCCAATGGGTAATCCATTGTGTCGGTTTTAATTCTGCCATACGTATAATTCACATTTGCACTCAAACTCCATTGTTTATTGAGATCGTATTGCATGGCTGCATAATAGCCGTAGATATAGGCTGACTGAGCATTCATGGTGGTATATATTTGTGAATTTACCCCATTAAAAGTGATGGTGTCTTTACCATTCAGCTGGGCCCTTCCAACGGTCAAAGCATTGCTGTATTGGGTATAAAAACCATTGACCTCAATGTTTAATTTTTTAGCAAAGGTTTTATTCATCGTAAGATCTAATGTTGTGGTTTGCTCTGGCTTAACATATGCATTAGGGATAATAATTCTACCCCCAGTACTTTCAAACACTTTTGCCATATCATCAACATTTGCAGCTCTAAAACCACTGGCTAAATGACCAGACACTTTAAGTTGTTTTTTACCCAAAAACACAAGGCCTATTTGACCACTGGTGTTTTGGTTTTTTTGGGTGATTTGATCAAGTAAAAACGGGAAAAATGTTTTGTACGTAACGCGGATTATTAGCCTTTCAACTGGAATAACGAACCGACAAATTGGGACCAGATCGAATTACGTAAGGGAAATGCATTTATATCAAATTGGATTTACTCTTTTATTTTTCAACATGAAATCTGTAGG
>JBEIKN010000284.1:0-2176 GCA_040379725.1 Flavobacteriales bacterium | reverse complement strand
CTGTTGTATTTAACCGTCATTTTGGTGCTTTTCAAATTGACAGATGAAGTGATCACCACACCAATTTTAACACTTGAACCAATGATTAATTTGTCGTTAGCAAAAGTAAAACCAGACAATGTACCTGTATTGGTTTGAAATGTAATGTTAGGACCTGTTGGAGTTGATCCACCACCATTACCACCGTTAGAAGCAGGATCACAGCTCACTAGCATTACGCTGGCCGTGAACAAGGCAATTGCAGAATAAAGTAATTTTTTCATATTAATTGATTTTTAAGTTAATAGTGCAAATATATACAATTAAAAAGATAAAGCAACCTCTGATTAATTATTGTCCAACTTCTGTAGATTGAAGTTCAAAGCGTTTAATGTGTTGACCATTCAACGCAATGGTTTCTAGAAACATCGGCAAAGGTCTTACCCAAAGTGCAAAATCATCATAAAGCGCCCTATACAATACCATGTATTCAAGGGTTTCCGAATGCCTAACAACATCCAAAACCTCGTAGTAACGCCCCTTGTAATGTTTGTATTTGCCCTTTTCTATCATTACATTCTCTCTGGACTATTGACCCCTAATAAGCTTAAACCATGCTGAATGGTCTCTGCTGTTAATGCAGATAAGTGTAATCTGAAAGCACGCTCATTGGCGTCTATGGCCTTTAATATTGAAACATCATTGTACAAGCGGTTAAACGCTTTGGCCAACTGTAATAAATAGTTGGCTATAATGGATGGACTGTATGATTGAGCCGCTTTTTGAAGTTCCTGTTTGTAGGCCAATACTGTTTGAATCAATTGCACCTCAGAGGCTCTGATGGCTGATGGCACTTGATGGATTGTTTTATCTTCGGCTTGAGCGCTGCGCATAATGCTGTTGATACGCGCATAGGTATATTGCACAAATGGTCCGGTGTCTCCTTGAAAATCTATTGACTCTGCAGGATTAAACAACATGCGTTTTTGTGGATCCACTTTTAACATAAAAAACTTAAGCGCACCCATGCCCAATGTATGATACAATCTTGTCTTTTCTTCATCAGACATGCCACTTGTTTTGCCCAACTCTTCGGTTTTTTCTTTAGCCGTTTGAATCATTTCTGACATCAAATCGTCCGCATCTACAACTGTACCCTCTCTGCTTTTCATTTTACCACTTGGCAAATCAACCATTCCGTAGCTCAAATGGTATAAACCATTTGCCCAATCAAAGCCGAGCTTTTTAAGGATTAGGAATAAGACTTTGAAATGATAATCTTGTTCGTTTCCTACTACATAGATGCTTTTTGAACAAGCGTATTGATTGTATTTCAATTGAGCCGTTCCGATGTCTTGGGTAATGTATACAGAGGTCCCATCTCCTCTCAATACTAATTTTTCATCAAGACCATCTGCACTCAAATCTATCCATGTACTACCATCTGTCTTTTTATAAAACACACCTTTTTCTAGGCCCATCTCTATGAGGTCTTTGCCTAGCAAATAGGTATTGCTTTCGTAATAATATTGGTCGAATTCTACACCTAATTGCTTATAGGTTTTTGCGAAACCATCATAGACCCATTGGTTCATGGTTTGCCATAGCGCTATGGTTGCCTGATCGCCTGCTTCCCATTTACGCAACATGTCTTGAGCTTCTAGTAACAATGGCGCTTGTTTACTGGCTTGATCTTCGGCAACGCCCTGCTCTATCAATGTTTTGATTTCTGCTTTACAGTGTTTATCAAACTCAACATAGTATTTACCCACTAAGTGGTCGCCTTTCATGCCTGAGCTTTCAGGGGTTTCGTTTTGACCAAATTTTTGCCAGGCCAACATGCTTTTACAGATATGAATGCCTCGGTCATTGATTAAATTGGCTTGAATCACTTCATAGGCATTGGCTTTGAGAATGTTTGCTAGGCTTGACCCCAACAGATTATTTCTGACATGGCCTAAATGCAGGGGTTTGTTGGTATTGGGAGAAGAATACTCCACCATGACTTTTTCCTTCTTTGGAAAACTAGGAATGGCTTGATGAGACAATATACTGGATATCCAAACCGATTGTTTTAATTCTAAATTTAAAAAGCCCTTGACCACATTAAAAGATTGCAAAACAGAGCTTGACTGCATCAGCGCTTCCCCTATGGCATTGGCTGTTTGTTCAGGGTTTAACTTAGAGAATCGTACAT
>JBEIKN010000283.1:0-2181 GCA_040379725.1 Flavobacteriales bacterium | reverse complement strand
TTACATACTAAGTTCATTGGACAAAAACGTTTTTCATTGGAAGGTTTAGAATGCTTGATCCCTGCTCTAGACAGTGTAATCCATTACGGTGCAGAGCTTGGCGTTGAAGAGTTTGTCATGGGTATGGCCCACAGAGGTCGTTTAAATGTCCTTTCAAACATTTTCAACAAAACCTATTCTGATATCTTTAGCGAGTTTGAGGGTAAAGTGTTCCAAGACGAACAATTTGAGGGGGATGTTAAATACCACCTTGGTTACACCACAGTCGTAAAGACGCCTAATGGCAAAGAGGTTCGATTGAAATTAAGCCCTAATCCATCTCACTTAGAAGCGGTTAACCCAGTGGTCAAAGGTATGGTCAGAGCCAAACTTGATCACCATTATAAGCAAATTGACAAAGTTTGTCCGATTTTGATCCATGGAGACGCGGCTATATCTGGCCAAGGCATTGTGTATGAAATCATTCAAATGAGTAACCTTGAAGCCAACAACATTGGCGGCACCATTCATATCGTAACCAATAACCAGATTGGCTTTACCACCAATTACACGGATAGCAGAAGCAGTATTTACTGTACAGATGTCGCTAAAACCACCAACTGCCCAGTTTTTCATGTGAATGGCGATGATGTTGAAGCAGTTGTTCATACCATTAAAATGGCGATGGCTTATCGCAACAAATTCAATTCTGATGTATTCATCGATCTACTTGGCTACAGAAAATATGGCCACAACGAAGGTGATGAGCCAAGATTTACTCAGCCCATTTTATACAAAGCCATTGCTTCACATCCTAATCCAAGAGAGATATATAAAGAGAAGTTGATTTCTAGAGGTGAGATTGATGCTGCTATTGCTCAAGAGATGGAAGAGCAATTCAAACAATTGTTACAATCAACCCTAGACGATGTAAAGCAAAATAAAGCGCCTGAGTCAAAATTAAAAATTGACGACGTTTGGAAAGATTTCCATTTCCCAGTAGCAAAAGATTTTGACCAATCACCTAAAACAGGTGTAAGCGACAAAAAATGGCAAGCACTGGCTAAAACCATTAATACACTTCCTGCAGATAATTTACCCATTAAGAAAGTCCAACAGTTATATGAAGGCCGCCTAAAAATGGTTGAGAATGATCAATATGATTGGGCGATGGGAGAATTGATGGCCTATGCCACCCTGCTTGAAGAAGGTCATTCTGTTCGTTTGGCAGGTCAAGATTGCGAGAGAGGTACGTTTAGTCATCGTCATGCCTTGGTTAAAAAAGAAGATTCAGAAACAGAGTATGTGCCATTACAACACATCGGTCCTAAACAAGGTCAATTTTACGTTTATAACTCGTTATTGAGTGAATATGCTGAACTTGGTTTTGAATATGGATACAGCACCTGTACACCTAACGATTTAACCATTTGGGAAGCTCAATTTGGTGACTTTGCCAATGGCGCTCAAATCATGATAGATCAATTCATTGCAAGTGCTGGAACCAAATGGGGACAATACAGTGGCTTAGTGATGCTTTTACCTCACGGATACGAAGGCCAAGGCCCAGAACACTCTTCAGCCAGACTTGAAAGATTCTTACAACTATGCGGCAACAACAACATGCAGGTTGTCAATTGCTCAACGCCTGCAAGTTTATTCCACGTTATGAGACGTCAATTAAAGAGAGATTTCAGAGTACCTTTGGTGATCATGTCGCCTAAATCTTTACTCAGACATCCAATGTGCGTGAGTAAAATGGCCGATTTTACCAATGGTCAGTTCCAAGAAGTGATTGGCGATGCTTATGCAGATGCTAAAAAAGTGAAACGTGTCGTATTGTGTACTGGCAAATTGTATTATGAATTATTGGCTAAACAGCAAGAAGAACAACGCAAAGACATTGCAATAGTTAGAGTCGAACAATTGTATCCTATGCCAGAAAAACAGTTGGCGGAGATTTACAAAGCCTATGCAAAAGCTGAATTTGTATGGGTACAAGAGGAACCTCGCAACATGGGCACATGGATGCATTTGAGTCGCTATGATTTCCCTTTCCAATTGAGATATATTGGCCGCAAAAGTTCCGCTAGCCCGGCTACTGGCTTCAAAAAGACCCACGACAAAGAACAAGCTGCTATTCTTAACGAAGCATTTGCCTGAGCATGAAGCTTTTTTATAAGCAATATGGTGAGCAAGGTC
>JBEIKN010000282.1:0-2205 GCA_040379725.1 Flavobacteriales bacterium | reverse complement strand
CCAAGGCGTATTGTCTATCATTGATGCCATGGTTGACAGGCATGATGTGATCGTATATGATGCAGAATCACATGCTTGTATCGTTGATGGTGTGAGATTGCATCAAGGCCATCGCTTCATGTATAAACACAATGATATGGAGAGCTGTGAAAAGCAATTGCAAAGAGCAACTAAATTGGTTGAAAAATCAGGCGGTGGTATCTTTGTGATTACTGAAGGTGTGTTTGGAATGAGTGGTAATCAAGGTAACTTAAAAGGCGTTGTTGCCCTTAAAGACAAATACAATTTCAGATTGTTTGTTGATGATGCACATGGTTTTGGTACCATGGGTAAAAGAGGTTCAGGTACTGCTGAAGAACAAGGCGTTATTGATCAAGTGGATTTGCACTTCTCAACATTCGCTAAATCTATGGCCAGTATTGGTGCTTTTGTTGCAGGACCTAAAGCCATCTTAAACTTTTTAAGATATAATTTGCGTTCTCAAATTTATGCAAAATCATTGCCAATGCCATTGGTAGTAGGCGCATTAAAACGTTTGGATCTGATCAGAACTCAACCTGAACTTAAGGACAATCTTTGGAACATCGTGAATGCGCTTCAAGGTGGTTTAAGAGAGGCTGGATTCGAAATCGGTACAACTACTACACCTGTAACACCTGTTATTTTAAATGGAACAGTTGCTGAGTCAACCCACTTAACCTTTGATTTGAGAGAAAATTACGATATTTTCTGCTCTATCGTGGTATATCCTGTCATTCCTAAAGGATTGATCATTTTAAGATTGATTCCAACCGCTGTTCATACCATGGCTGATGTTGAACGCACCATTGCTGCATTCAAAGACATCAAAGCCAATTTGTTGGCTGGTAAATACAATCATGACCAATTGGTTAATGCGGCGCTTTAGTCCGTTTATCAATCTCAAATAACTCTATTTTTAAAAGTCCATAATTTCGAATTATGGACTTTTTTAATGCTTATTTTTCTTGTACTCAAGCACAAAAACACAGCAGTATTGTTTTGATATTGCTCATAAGCTTATTGATGATTTGGCCTGTCTTGCAAGCAAAGGTGTTTGGTCATTCATTAGATTTTGCCGACCCAAATGAGGTTTTTAAGCAACAGGCTTACAATTGTAAAACTCAAGCATGTCAACCTTTTGAACCCGCGCTATTGACAGAAAAAGATTGGGTGCGATTGGGGTTTAATGAACGCATAGCTCAGAGAATAATGCGTTTTCAAAAGCGCCATGCTTTGTCCCAATTCAGTGATTTAACTTGTATTTATGCAATTGATACTCAATTGTTGAAAGCCCTGCGTCCGTGTATGGTATTTAAACCATGGCATCCGAAGCGAAGCAAAAGCTTGCATCAGAACAGTCTGATTGAACTCAATTCTGCTGATTCTTTTGCACTCGAACAACTGCCATTTATAGGTATGAAGTTGGCAAAACGGATTGTTGAATACAGAACGCGTTTAGGCGGATTTGTAGCGCTTGATCAACTGCTCGAACTGTATGGTTTGCAACAAAGCCAATTTGATCAAATGACTCGTTTTTTAAGCCTGAATCCAAACTTGATCAAACAAATGGCCATCAATCAAATCGAATTTGACGCCTTGCGTCTGCATCCATATTTAACCTATACACAAGCCAAAATCATTGTCAATTACCGAACCCAACATGGCCCTTTTATAGAAGCTAATGATTTGTTAAAATGCCTTGCTTTAGATGAGATTCAACTGAATAAATTGTTACCTTATCTTAAATTTTAGAATACCTGTACAATGCGTCAATTTTTTAGTAAATTTGCGCTTCGTATGAACTTTGAAGCCACAGAAAATCAAATCATGATTCGTCAAATGTGTAAAGACTTTGCCGAAAAAAACATCAGGCCGCATGTGATGGAATGGGATGAGTCTCAAACATTTCCTACTCATGTGTTTAAGCAGATGGGTGAATTAGGCCTCATGGGTGTTTTGGTGCCTCAAGAATTTGGAGGTTCTGGTATGGGGTATTTTGAATACATGGAAGCCATTGTTGAAATTTCAAAAGTTTGTGGTTCAGTTGGTTTGAGTTTGGCTGCTCACAATAGCTTGTGTACAGGTCATATTATGATGTTTGGTACTCAAGAACAAAAATCCAAATGGTTGCCGAAATTAGCGAGTGGCGAATGGATTGGCGCATGGGGATTAACGGAAGCCAAT
>JBEIKN010000281.1:0-2206 GCA_040379725.1 Flavobacteriales bacterium | reverse complement strand
CAGTTGAAGGTTGGCACAATTGCGGACTCAATGTGTAAGGGCATGAAGGTATTCGATTTGAATACGGTGAACGTCAGTCCGAAAGGCGGGAAATGGTATGCGGCAGGGTCAACACTGAGTTCTGTAACCTCTGTACGATTGGACTCATTGTCGATTTACCCCAAACATGTAATTCTCAACTATTATTATCAAAACAGCAAAACGGGCTGTGTGTTTAATCATGCCGATTCTTTTTGGGTGACCGACACTTTAAAAACGGCCTTGGGCAGCGTGACCGACATTTGTAAAGAAACCAAGTTGTGGGATGCAGATAAGGAATTTAAAACTTCAAGCGCCGGCGTTTGGTACTCGCCCACTGTGGGTTTAGCCATCGATAGCATGGGTAGGATCAACCCCCAGAATTCTAGCGCGGGTAAGTTCAAGGTGAAAAAGCACAGCATTAATGCGTCGGGTTGTGATTACCAGAGTGAAGGACAAATTAGCATTGCACCTGCGGTGTTGAGCATCAGCGGTACGTTGAGCGCTTCAGCGGGCAAAGTGCCGTTGATCGTGAATTTCAATGGCAAGAACAGCATTGCGGGCGCCACTCAATACAAATGGTTGTTTGGTGATACGAAGCAGTCACCCAAGGATACGGCTTGGGGCGCTGCGGTGAGTTATACATACAACGATACTGGCAAGTTTTACCCCCGATTGGTTGGGTTGGCTGACGGCTGCAGAGACACAATCAGCTTGGCCGTGGTGAGTGCAAGATTGCTCAGCACGAAACAATTGGGTGAGAATCTCACGGTGAACCTTTACCCCAACCCAACTGGCGCAGGCAATGAGGTGGTATTGAAGATTGCCAACAACAAGCAATCCCGAAACGTAAATGTATACAACGCCTTAGGCAACAAGGTATCATCGTATCGCATCGAAAAAGGTCAACAGCAAATCACCCTCACGGTACAGACGTCAGGAATTTACTTTATTGAATTAGAGGGCACTGGAAATCAAATCAAGTGGGTGGTGGAGTGATTCTGAACTACTCACATCATAAGTGCTCATTGTAACCATCTTTTAACCTCCATAGGCATTTTTGATTTGCCTCTAATATTAAGGTCAATTTCAGACCGACGAAGATGGTTTGTCCGATTATTCTCAAAATCAATGTAATGCAAATTTGAAATTCAATCCAAATCCACGCGAATGATAAAAAGATGTAAATCTAAATAAATTATTTTGCCAGTATAGCGAGTTTTCGTTTTTTACTGAGTTACCATTTAAATAAATGATGAAACCTACTTTTAATCCGAAGTGTTTGTTGATTTGGCATATTTCTCTGATATACTCGGCCTGAAGGTTTAATTTCATCTTTAATGTGACACTGCCAATTCTGATTGTTCAAACATTTGACACTAATAGAAAAAAGTGTCTTTTGTTTGAAAAAAGTCATTACCTTTGCTATATTAATGATAGAGTTATGGCCAATAAAGAAATCATAAAACACCTAAAGGAACATTTCAACGGGAAAGTATACTTTACCCGCAAGGAAATATTTGATTTTTATAATGAAATTGAGCAGCTAAAAGAAACAACGTTTAGATGGCGGCTTTTTTATTTAAAAGAAAATAAAATCATTCGATCGTTAACTAAAGATGTTTTCACATTCGACTTACTTCCACAATATTACCCCCAAGTATCAAATGAAAATAAGGAACTTGTAAGTTTGTTATTAGCGCAATTCAGAGATGTTAATCTAAGTATTTGGTCAACTCAGGTCTTGAATGAATTCATGCTCCATTTGCCTGGTAAATCGATCACAATTTTGGAGGTCGAAAAAGATGCATTAGAACCAGTATTCCATTATTTACAAGACCTCAACAAAGTAGATGTTTTTTTAGAGCCAACCACCAGGGAGATAGCGCTTTATATTAATGAAAAAGTGAATGCTATTATTCTAAAAAAACTCATAACAAAATCACCCATACAAACCATTGATGATGTACCAACTGTTACTTTAGAGAAAGTGATTGTAGATATTTATTCAGAGAAAAAACTATTTGAAGCCTTTCAAGGGAGTGAACTATTACACATCATTAATAATGCTGTTGAAAAATATGCAATTAATACAAAAACTCTTTTGAACTACGCCAATAGGAGATCGAAAAGAGAGGAAATAGAAGTATATTTAAGGGAAAAAACTGCCTTACCTAAAATAATTTTT
>JBEIKN010000280.1:0-2242 GCA_040379725.1 Flavobacteriales bacterium | reverse complement strand
ACTATGGCTTCTAATACATCTGTTCTAACAATTTTGCCGTTAGGGCCACTGCCTTTAACCTGATTGGGTTTTAAACCATAGGCCAACATCAATTCTTTAGCCAATGGCGCAATGTGAATGGATTCATCAAATGATTCAGCAGGAGCAGGGCTTGGAGCCGAGGCCTTTTCAGCAGGCTTATCAGCCGCTTTTTTATCTTCTTTAACTGGGGTAGCTTCTTTTTTGGCTTCAGCTTTAGGAGCAGCATTAGCAGGCGCCTTAGCTTTGTCGTCTATTTCAACGATGATTGATCCAACTTTGATTTCATCGCCTTCTTTTGCCAATTGTTTGGTCAATACACCAGCAGCTTCGGCGTTGACTTCAAATGTGGCTTTTTCACTTTCAAGTTCTACAAGCGGCTCATCAAGTTGAACATAATCTCCAACTTGCTTTAACCATTTTGATACGGTTACTTCGCTAATCGATTCGCCTGGGCTAGGAACTTTGATTTCAATTGACATATTCAGAGTGTATATACTCTGCAAAAATAGTCAATTTATCAAGAAGGACAAATCTGTAGGCAGATAATGTCGAAATTGTGGTTTACCAGGTATGCGTATGCTCACTCCACCACTTGTCCTGGAGTTTCATGGTTTTTTCTAAAATATCCCTAACGCATCCTTTGCCACCATTGATTGGCGACACATATTTGCAAATCTCTTTGATGTCTATGGCAGCGTCATTAGGGCAACAGGCTACGCCAACTTGCTTTAGCAATTCATAGTCGGGCATGTCATCGCCCATGTACAAAATATCTTTAGGGCTAAGGCCATGCTTATGAATAAACATATCAAATGCAGCCTGTTTATGTTGTTGGCCAGTAAAGACATCGGTAATGCCGAGTTGGGTAAAACGTTTTTCAATACCTTCTGATTTGCCACCAGAAATAATCGCAATTGGATACTGCATTTTAATGGCATGCTGCAGCGCAAAACCATCTTTAATGTTAAAGGTTCTTAAAAAGTCACCTTGTTCAGTAGCCATTACGCTACCATCAGTCATAACGCCATCTACATCAAAGACAAAGGCTTTTATTTGAATTAATTCTTCGTGGATTAAAGGCATTAGTGTATGAGTTTTTTGGAATGGATTTCGTCGAAAAGAATTTCTGCAGTCATATCTGCACCATCGATTGTAAAATGATAGCCATCATAAAAGAACCTAGAGTCTTTAGGTAATCTGGCATTTAGATTAATAAAGGGTAGATCTAATTCATTAGCAACATCAAAAGTAACTTTGTTGTACATTTTTAAGATGTAAGATCTGGTTTTGCCATTAAGCTGGCCAGTTTTTAAATCCCCCAAATAGATGCCGGTATATAAATCAGTTTCGTCAGAAAACAAGATGCTTTGACCTATGAAAATCAATTGAATGTTCTGTGCTTTACACAATTGAGCAAATTCTGTAATGCGTTGTTTGTAAGCGGCCAAATAGGTTTGCTCTTTTTGCATTCTTTTCATCATGTCATCATCGCTCATTTTGAGTTTTGGCAATTGGGCTAAATTGGTGTAAACCTGATGGTTTAATCCAACTTCTTTGGCTTTGCCAGCTCTAATAATATTGACAATAGTTGATGGTAATTCCAGAAAATTATAAGCGCGTTTGATGGGCGATACATTTACGTCAAAATGACTTGGCGTGTCAAGTTCCATATCATTTAATCCAGCCATCAATAAAATGTAATTAGGTTTCAGTTTTAAAACATATTGTTTGAGCATTTGTAGATTGCCATAACTGGATTGACCGTCCATGCCCGCATTGTTTAACCAAATGGCATTGTTAGATGATTTTAGCTTAGTGCCCAAAACATTTGGCCAATCTTTGCCATCACTTAAATACATGCATTCGGTTGTACTGCCGCCCATGCAAATGATTTTAATTTTAGCCGAATCTGACAATTCTGGCCCCCTGAAACCTATGCTGTTTTTAGAATGTACCACATGTTGATCCATGCCTTCGTAATCCGGCAATTCAATGGTATATTGAGTGTTTTTTGGCAAAACGATGTTGCCGTTCTTAACTCTTGCGGTAAAAGGGTTGTAGAGGTGAAGCGCAATTTCGAGGCAAAGTAAAACTAAACCAACATATGCACTGATCTTCCAAAACTTTTTCATTGCAACAAAGGTAATTAAAATTGATATTGGTCAATGCGCCATACAATTAAAAATCATAAATTTGTAGGATGCAAAACATGTCTTCTATT
>JBEIKN010000279.1:0-2243 GCA_040379725.1 Flavobacteriales bacterium | reverse complement strand
ATAAAGGCCACACTCGCACCCTCAGAATGCAGCTTCATAACTGCCTGAATCGCTTTTTCTGATAGGTTGGTTGCTTTCTTTACAAACTGAACTTTTTCTAACATTTATTTAATCGCCTGTTTTACTTTTTTATTTTTTTTCTCTACAACCAATCCAACAAAAGACAATTCATCCATTAAAAACCAATAGGCATGCATTTGTAAAAACAAAGCCTTTATATGGTACTTTCTCTTGCCGTTGTATTTAACGATCCAATGCACATAAGCAAATGGATTGGCGCCTGCCATACCAGAGTCAATGTAACAAGAATCCAAGGTTGTTTTTTGCCAATCTATACCCGCCTTATCGGTTTTTTTAATCAGCTTGTAAAACTGCAATTTTAAACGGTTCCAAAAATTGTTATACATTGCAAATTGCGTGATGTCACTTTGATCACCTGCAGCACTTGTATCAATAAATCCACGATATGTCCTAAAGGACGGATAAAACGTTTTCAAATTGGTGTAGCGCCTAGTCTTAAATACTTTGTAAACGCTGTCTTTTACCCAAATTAAATCCTGTAAACGACTGTCTTCTTTGTAGGTAACAGAGTCCAATTCCTCTTGAGCAGTTGCACTCAAAAAAAAGCAAACATGAAGGATTAAAAACAGGTACTTTTGCATAAAGCGATTCGAAACTACAACAATATTTTGGAAAACAAAATCCCTAACGATCTGATTCATGCTGCAAGTCCTTATTTGCAACAACATGCCTATCAGCAGATACAATGGATGCCCTGGTCGCAAAAGGCCTTGGATTTAGCGATGCAACATCAGAAATTGTTAATCGTTTCTATTGGCTACAGCGCTTGTCATTGGTGCCATGTTATGGCCAATACAAGTTTCGAAGACCAAGCATGTATTGACTTCATGAATCAACATTTCATTTGCATTAAAGTTGATCGTGAAGAACACATTGACATTGACCAATACTATATGGAAGCCTGTCAACTGATCAATGGCAATGGCGGTTGGCCACTGAATGCGATTTGCTTGCCAGACAAACGCCCTATTCATGTTATTACTTATGCTCCGCCCGAAGCTTGGTTAAAAACCCTTGAACACGTCCAAACTATTTGGCATGAAGAACCAGCTAAAGCATATGCCTATGCTGAACAATTAAGCCATGGGGTTCAGACAGCCTTGTTGCCCCCAAATAACAATCATTGCGAGGCCATCAAAACCATTGATGTAATTGCTAACAGTTTAAGTAAAATTGACGACATAAATGGAGGATTAAAAGGCGCACCAAAATTCCCTATGCCTGGTTTTTGGCAATATCTATTACATTGCGCTGAACCAAAATCTACAGCATTTGAATTGACCCTATTAACCCTAAACAAAATGAGTATGGGGGCCTTATACGATGTCATTGATGGTGGCTTTTGCCGATATTCAGTAGATGCTCAGTGGCATATTCCGCATTTTGAAAAAATGCTGTATGACAATGCCCAAATGATCGGTTTATATGCGCTTGCTTATCAACAAACTTTAGATCAAAATTACGCAGACATTGCTAAGCACTGCCTGCATTTTGCAAGGTCACAATGGTTGAATGAATGGGGCTTATATTATGCAGCAACCGATGCTGATTCAGAGCATGAAGAAGGACAATTTTACACGTTTACTTGGGACGAATTAACGCGCATCATAGACACTGACTTTGGCTGGTTTTCGGACTACCAAAACATGACAAAAACTGGCAATTTTGAAAAAGGCCGCAATGCCCTCATCAGAAAGGAAACATTAGAAACGTATGCTTTAGATAATGGAATGGACGGCCACAATTTAAAGGCTCGATTACAAGATTGTTATGCGCGCATTAAAACGCATAAAACCCATTTAATAAGACCTCAAATTGACACAAAATCAATTTTGCATTGGAATACTTTAATGCTCTCGACGCACTGTCATTTGGCAAGGGTATTTAAGGATCAATCACATGTAAAATCTGCCACTGAATTGATCGCGGCCATAGAGCAACATTTTCATAGCGAAGGGCAATGGTTTAGAATTCACAGCCACGGAGAGGCATCTATTGAAGCTTACTTTGAAGACTTAGCCAATTTAATTGACGCGTACTTACAATTATATCAGATATTATTTGACGAAACCCTATTAATAAAAGCAAAAACCCTATTAGAATTTTGCATTGCACACCACTACAATTCACAAACAGGCTTCTTTTACAACCAACAAGATAGT
>JBEIKN010000278.1:0-2258 GCA_040379725.1 Flavobacteriales bacterium | reverse complement strand
TTGCCGTTGATCAGTTCTTTGTTCTCTTCGTCGGGGCAAATGCGGTTGCTTAAAAAGACATATACAAGGCCGTATTTAGGGTCAACCCAAGCACACGTCCCTGTAAATCCTGTATGCCCAAACATACCACTGCTGCCTTTGGTACTTGCAGGACTGGTTTTGCCGGAAAAATCAGGTTTATCAAATCCCAAGCCTCTTCTTGAATCTAAATTCTGGTAGGCGGTGAAGTGCTTGATGGTTGATAGTTTCAAATAGGTTTTGCCTTTATATCGTCCACTGTCTAACAACATTTGCATGATGGCACCAAGGTCATAGGCATTTGAGAACAATCCTGCGTGTCCACTTACGCCACCTAGCATGGCCGCTGCAGGATCATGTAAATAGCCACACAACATTTGTTGCCTAAATTGTCTGTCCATTTGAGTTGGTGCGATTTCGTGCAAGGGTTTGTGTTGCCATGGGTTATAGGTTATATGGTTTAATCCCATAGGCGAGTAGAAAGTCGTTTTTACATATTGATCAAGGCCCATACCTGTGATTTGCTCTACCACCAATTGCATCAGCATCATGCTGAGGTCGCTGTATCGATATACTTTACTTTCTAAAGGCGAGTCAAAAATGCGTTTGTAAATGGTATCACGGTTGGCTTTCAACATGTAAAATTGATTGGCCACTTTGATGCTGTATGAAGAATCCACGGCCGAAGTGAATACGCTGTCTATGTGAGGCAAAGCTTCTTTGTAAAAAGGAATCCAAGCAGTGAGACCAGCTCTGTGTTGTAAGATGTCGCTGATTTTAAGGTCGGCTTTATTGGTGCCTACTGATTGTGGTAAATAATCCTTTAAAGATTTGTTTAAATGCAATTGACCTGACTCATAGAGTTTCATTACTGCTAATGTTGTTGAGGCAATTTTGGTTATAGAGGCAATGTCGTATACTGTACTATCATTGACGCGATTGAGTTTGTCATAGTTGAGGAAACCATAGGCTTTATCGAAAACGGTTTTACCATCTTTTAACACCAAAATTCTGCAACCTGGACTGGCTTTTTTATTTAAAAGCTGTTCCACTACGCCATCAATTAAATTCAATTGTTCAAGATCCACGGCAGCGGTTTTGTTGATACTGCTGATGAATTGGAAATTAATGGGTAAGTGTGTAAGTGTGTTCAGATGATTAAAAAGGAGATTCCCTGCTTGCATATGAAACTCTGGGAGATCTTCGTAAGCTGCAATAATGTTGCTTTGTTTAGGCAGGTATTTTAGAGTGTAGGGATTACAAAAGCCAACTATGGTAGATGGTTTTTCATTGGCAATGCTTTGTATGTTTTTGAAATCCAAATCTGAGTAACCAGATTTGAGTTGTTTCCATACTTTTGGCTGGTGTAAGCTGATGACAACATGCTCATGGGCTCTGACTGTTTTCAAGACTTTATGTAAAAACTCATGACCAGCATCTCGAGGTATGCTGATGTATTGAATGCCATGAGACTTTGCATTGAGTTCCCATTGGTTGCCCGGACTAGGGTCAAGGGCTACGAATACGGTATTATTTGCATCAATATTGCTAGTTTGGTTTGGCTTTTTAATGAACCCAACTACAGATTTTGCAACTTGTAAAAGTGTTTGACTACTTTCTGCCGGATTAATGTCTGATAAAAGATTCTGAATGGGAATGTCTTTATACGCATTCAAGCCAACCCTTTGTTTCCAGTATAGGATTTTTTTGACACGCTCATTAAGTGTGGTTTCGCTGACTTTACCACTTTCAATGGCTTGTTTGATTTGGGCAAATCCTTCGGCAACATGCTCGCTGAAAAGCAAAATATCATTGCCCGCCATAAAGGCTTCTAGTTCCAATTCACCGGGTGCGAAATATTTGCTAACCCCCTTCATATTGAGGGCATCAGTAATTACAAGGCCATTAAATCCAAGTCTTTGTTTTAAGAGCGTGTCAATAATGGGTGCTGATAAGGATGCTGGTCTGTTGGGTCTTGCATCTAACTGCGTTAAATGCAAATGTGCTGTCATAATCGATGGGATGCCATCTTTTATCAAAGCTTTATAAGGGAAAAGTTCTAAGGTGTCTAATGAACTTAGAGGTTTGTCAATTTCGGGCATATCCATGTGGGAGTCCGTGTAGACATCGCCATGACCCGGAAAATGTTTGGCACAGCCCAATACGCCCTCGCTCAATAAACCTCTGTGATAGGCTAAGGCATGCATAGCCACTCTGTGTTTGTTTTCTCCGAATGATCT
>JBEIKN010000277.1:0-2281 GCA_040379725.1 Flavobacteriales bacterium | reverse complement strand
GCTAACCAAATAGCAGCAGGAGAAGTGGTTCAAAGGCCAGCTTCAATTGTAAAGGAATTGCTTGAAAACGCCATTGATGCAAAGGCTACTGACATCCACTTACAATTAAAAGATGCCGGTATGTTATTGATTCAAACAACTGACAATGGTATAGGCATGAGTAGCACAGATGCCCGCATGTGTTGGGAGCGACATGCGACATCAAAAATTCGCAGTGCCGACGATCTGTTCAAAATAAACAGTTTTGGTTTTAGAGGTGAAGCATTGGCGTCCATTGCGGCTGTTGCATTTGTCGAAATGAAGACCAAAAGACAAGAGGATGCACATGGCACTTTGGTCAGAATAGAAGGCAACAAAATCATTGAACAAGCACCCGTAAGTCATACACAAGGCACCCAATTCAGTGTTAAGCATTTATTTTATAATATCCCCGCCAGACGTAACTTTTTAAAGTCTATACCCGTTGAGCTCAAACACATCATTGACGAAGTCGTCAGAGTGGCCATGCCCAATCCTCAAATAGCCTTTAAAGTGGTTCACAACGATAAAACAGTATTTGATTTAAAACCGACTGATGCAGCCAATAGACTGGCCGAATTGTTGGGCAAAAAAGAGGCTAAAGATTTTTTGAATGTACATGAATTGCACGATTTGGTCAACATTAGCGGCTTTGTTGGGCCGCCTAACATGGCCAAGCGCACACGTGGCGAACAATTTTTATTTGTCAACAATCGATTTGTTAAAGATCATTATCTGAATCATGCCATTGTGAGTGCATTTGATCAAATGATTGCCAAAGATCAATTCCCAACTTACAGCTTATATTTAGACCTTGATCCAAGTAAAATTGATGTCAATATTCATCCCACAAAAACAGAGATTAAATTTGACGACGATAAATCCATTTACGCCTTATTAAAATCTGCTGTTAGAAAATCCCTTGGCCAATATACTGCCGCTCCAGAATTGAATTTTGGCGATGTTCAAACATTCAATCAACCTTTTGAAACAGGTCAAATACCAAGCTTTTTAAATCAACCTAAAGTCAAAGTAGATACAGGCTACAATCCATTTTACAAAGACAACAGTTTAAGCAGCGCACAAAAAAAACAATGGCAACAAGTATTAGATAACGAGTACCTTGAGCAAATCAAATTAAGTACCCAAGAGCCTCAACAGGAACGCCTAGCGTTTGTTTCTCCAGAAGTCAAGTTTGACGATGCGTTTCAGATGCCCAATGCCTGGATAGTTGCCAAAAAAGACATGAGCATCATTTTAGTCGATCCCAAAGCCGCTCATGAACGCATTTTATTTGACCAATACCTTCGACACATTCAACACAAACAAGCGCCCATACAACAGCTCTTGTTTCCTAAAACCATTGAGTTGTCTCCTCAAGATTATGCCCTAGCACATGAACTCATTGACGATTTAAAGCATTTAGGATTTGATGTAGCAGACTTCGGACAGCAATGTTTGATCATCAATGGCATACCGGCTGATGTTCAAAAGGGCAATGAAAAAGACCTTTTCGAATCTGTATTGGAATATGTTAAACAACATAGTGGCGATTTAAAAACCAATAAGGCCAAAACTTTGGCTTTGGGCTTAGCTCAAAAGTCAAGTACTATGCGCCAACAAACATTACAAAAAACAGAAATCATGCAACTCTTGCAAGACCTCTTTAAATGCGAACAACCCAATGTAAGACCTAATGGTAAACCTGTATTTGTAGAAATCAATCAACAACAAATTTTTGAACTCTTTAAATAAACATGCGTTTTAATTTACCCCCAGTAATCAAACAAATCGTCATTGCCTGTGTAGTCTTATTTATTGGCACATCGCTTTTGCAAATGCGCAATGTATATGACCTTAACCAATTGTTGGCTATGCATTATCCAAGTTCGCCATATTTTAAACCTTGGCAGATCATTACCCACATGTTTATGCATGGAGGCATTGCCCATTTAGCCTTTAACATGTTTGGGTTAGTGGCCATGGGTTCAGTGCTCGAAAACATACTAGGAAGCAAACGCTTTCTGATTTTGTTTTTTTATGCGGGCATGGGTTCCATTGCTTTGCACTTGGGTGTTCAAGTGTATGAAGTCCACAAACTCACTGGCTTTTGGTTGCCAAGTTTAAATGATTTAGGCTTAAGTGTTGATGGCGACCACATCTATTCAACTGGAAAAATCATCAAAACCAATGCGCAATTAGATGCCATTGCTGGCATGTATTTTCAAACCTTAATGGGTGCCAGTGGCGCCATTTATGGTGT
>JBEIKN010000276.1:0-2281 GCA_040379725.1 Flavobacteriales bacterium | reverse complement strand
GGTTTCTGCCAATCAGTATAATGCCTGCGCCTGCTTGAGCCAATTTAATGGCTATGGCTCTACCAATGCCGCTTCCGGCGCCGCTAATGATGTAACGTCTGTTTTGCATTTGATTTGCAATATACTTCTTTTTTTATTCCCTCAAAGACCAGTCGAATTTATTGCTGATGGAATGGCAATTTATGAGTACTTTTGCTTTGTGAATTTTAGTGTAATCGAAGTGGTAACAAAAGCTCATGAGAAAGCCTTTATTGACTTTCCTAAGCGTTTGTATCAACATGACCCACAATACATAATGCCTCTGGATATTGATGTACAGAAGGTGTTTGACCCAAATTCAAATCCATCGTTTCAATCTGGTGCAGCCGTCCGTTGGATCATACAAGATGAACATCAAGTTTTTGGCCGAATTGCAGCCTTTTACCAAACTCACTCTGCAAGTAATTTGGTGACCGGCGCTTGTGGATTTTTTGAGTGCATCAATGATCAGAACATCGCTAACAGTTTATTTGATCTGGCAAAACAATGGTTATTAGAGAAAGGTTGTGCCTACATGGATGGGCCAATTAATTTTGGTGATAGAGACAGTTTTTGGGGACTCATGGTTGAAGGCTTTGCCAGCCCAAGTTATAGAGAGAATTATAATTTCCCATACTACCAATCACTATTTGAACAGTATGGATTCCAATCACAAATTGGTCAAACCACCTCTTTGATTGAAATCAAGTCATTTAATTTTGAACGTTTTAGTAAGTTGGCAACAAGAGTTATGGCTAACAAGGCATACACGTTTGATTACATTCATACGAATCGATTAGAACAATACGCAAAAGATTTTGTGACCATTTACAATCAGGCATGGTCATTTCATGAAAACTTCGTCCCCATGACAGTCGATAAAATCATGCAAAGGATGCAAGAAATGAAGCCAATTTTTGAGGGTCACTTAAATGTGTTTGCTTATCATAACGGTAAGCCGATTGGCTTTTATATTTCAGTTTTAGATGTGAATCAAATTTTTAAACATGTCAATGGTAAAATGAATTGGTGGGGTAAACTTAAATTCTTGTATTATAAACGCAAAGTGACCCGTTTAAGAGGGATTGTATTTGGTGTTATTCCAACATTTCATAATCTTGGAGTAGAGGTGGCTATGATCATGTATTACAGAGATCAATTAATGAAAGATGGTCGCTTTATTGACAATGAATTGGCTTGGGTAGGTGATTTTAATCCTAAAATGTTGAGTATGTTTGAGTCTATGGGTGCACATCCCATCAAAAAACACATTACCTATAGAAAGTATTTCTGATCATGAAGGTCCTGTTTATTGCCAATAGATTTCCTTATCCGCCATTCAGAGGCGATAAATTGAAAATATACAATTTATGCAAACGTTTGTCGGCCAAACATGAGTTACATTTAATTTGTTTCAGCGAAAATGCATCGGATTTGCAATACAAAGCAGAATTAGAAAACATCTATAAAAGCATCACCATAGTGCCTTTACCGAAATTAAAAAGCTATGCTAATGTGTTGCTGGGGCTCTTTGGTAAATTGCCTTTACAAGTTAATTATTTCAAATCAAGGCGCTTTCAATTGGCCTTAAATCAGCTACTGAAACAAGAGACTTTTGATGCTATTCATGTTCAGCATTTGAGAATGGCTCAATTTGCGCAACAGATTCAATCAACCTATACCATATTGGATTTGCCAGATGCCTTTTCATTGTATTGGAAAAGACGTCTTCAAGTGCCACGAAATGTATTGTCAAAAGTATTAGATGCTATTGAATCTAAAAGGGTTATAGCCTACGAAAAAGCCATATTGAATGATTTTGACTTGAATTTGGTTTGCTCAAAGGAAGATTTAACCTTTTTGAAACAACATCATACGGTAGATCATATTGCCTTGTTGCCAAATGGCGTCGATACAGATGTGTTTAAGTCCAATAATCATGACTACACACATAATGAGACATTGTTGTTTACAGGGAATATGGATTACGCGCCCAATGTTGATGCCGTGCACTATTTCTGTAAAGACATACTCCCCATCATACATGCACACAAACCTAATGTGAAATTTATTATTGCAGGTCAGAGACCCATTGATTCTGTAAAACAATTGGCCAATAAGCATGTTGAAGTCACAGGGTTTATTCCTGAACTTTCAACAATGTATAATCAGGCCAGTGTGGTAGTTGCTCCACTCAGATTTGGAGCTGGCACTCAAAACAAAGTACTAGAAGCCATGTCTATGGGTATTCCAGTTGTGTGTT
>JBEIKN010000275.1:0-2284 GCA_040379725.1 Flavobacteriales bacterium | reverse complement strand
TGGCCTAAATAAAGCTTTGTCATTCTCCGTTAAAAGTGCTTAGTTTGCAGTATGTCAGGTATTTACATACATGTTCCATTTTGTAAACAGGCCTGTATTTATTGTAATTTTTACTTCACAACTCAAAGGAGTAAGCAATCGGTTTTTGTTGATGCCATCCTAAAAGAGATGACATTAAGACATTCTGAGTTTCCTTCTACATTAGAAACCATATACTTTGGCGGAGGAACCCCTTCATTCGTCGACACAATGAACATTCGATGCATTTTGGATGCCATCAGGGAGCGTTTTCCACAATCTAATATCAAAGAAATTACCTTGGAGGCGAATCCAGATGATATGAGTTTAGAAGCTCTAAGTGCCTGGAAAAACATGGGGATAAATCGCTTGAGTGTGGGTGTGCAGAGTTTTCATCAACACCATCTGGATTGGATGCATAGAGCGCATTCGGTTGAGGCGGCTAAATTGGCATTGACTCAGGCCAAATCACTAGGGTTTGAGTTGAGTTTGGATTTGATTTTTGGTGTGCCCAATTCAACACCAACAGAATGGCTTTTCAATTTAGACACAGCATTGTCATTTGATCCGGAGCATATATCTTGTTATGGTTTAACCCTCGAGGAGCGGACCGCTTGGTATACCATGTTAAAAAGAGGGAAGGCCCCTAATATAGATGAGCAAGCTAGTGAGGAGCAGTTTGAATTGACCATGTCGGTGTTGGCCCAAAAAGGTTGGGAGCAATATGAGATCAGTAATTATGCTCGATCAGGTAAATGGGCCTTGCACAATACCGCCTATTGGCAAAATAAGCCATACATTGGGTTGGGTCCATCGGCCCATTCTTTTGATGGTAAAATACGTTCTTGGAACATTGCAGATTTAAAAGCTTATGCTGAAGCAATTGAACAAAATACCTTGCCCATTCAAAGAGAGCAATTGAGTAAAGAAAACCATATCAATGAGCTCATTATGACACGCTTGCGCACCATGTGGGGTCTTGATTTGAATGCTTTACAAGCGTTGGGCTGTGATATGTCAGCATTTGATTTGCAACTGAAAAAATGGCTGCAATTGGAGCATGTCTTTATTACAGACAATATTCTGAAATTAACTCAATCAGGGAAGTTTGTGGCAGATGCCATTGCTTCTGATTTGTTTGTTTAAGCCAATTCGGCCACTTGATTCACTAAGCCTTTAAAAATGAGTTGGCCATCAGTGTTTAAAAGGTGTTCAGCATAGCATCTTTCAGGATGTGGCATCATACCAAATACATTTTTGCCTGCGTTGCAAATCCCTGCGATGTTGTTCAATGAGCCATTTGGATTTGCCGCGTCATTGACCTGCCCATTTTCGTCACAATACCTAAACATCACTTGTCCGTTGTCTTCAATTTGCTTAAGGGTGACCTCATCAGCATAATAGCGGCCTTCACCATGGGCAATTGGAATTTTATAGGCTTTGTTAGGGTCAAGTAAGTGGGTGGTTTTTAATTGAGGATTGCCAGGTTTTAACCAGACGTTTTTACAAGTAAATTGTTGGTGATTGTTGCGCAACAATGCACCAGGCAATAAGCCACTTTCGCATAAAATTTGGAAACCGTTGCAAATGCCCATTACATATCCCCCTTTGTTGGCATGTTCAATGACACTTTGCATGATTGGGCTAAGTTTGGCGATGGCGCCGCTTCTTAAATAATCACCATAACTGAATCCACCTGGTAAAAAGACAAAGTCAACACCTTTTAAGTCGGTGTCTTTGTGCCACAATTCTTCAACAGGGGAATCACTTAAAGTGCTGAGTGTTTCAATAAGGTCACGATCGCAATTAGAGCCCGGGAATATAACTACGCCAAATTTCATGCTGCAAAGTTAAATAAAAACATAGACTAAGTTATGCGCTAAAAATGCACATTCTGTACTCACTTGCCTATATTTGCCTCAAGTCCTTGTAAAGTGGTTTCGAAAAAAATAGTGAGTTATGTGATGCCCCAAACTATAGTGAGTGGAAATACTGCACTGGGGCAAAGCTATGAGGTTAATTTTGAGAATGGGCATAAAGTGCTCAACTCTGCTAATGCCAATTACAGTTTCGGAAGCTTGCATCAAATCATGCTCAAAGGTTTAGCAGAAGTGCTTAAACACCATAAGCCCAAGCGCATATTAATGTTGGGTTTGGGGGCAGGTTCTGCCTTGAAAATTCTTGCCAACAAATGCCATTGGTCTTTCACGGTTGATGCGGTTGAAATTGATGCTGATATTGTTGCATTGGCCAAACAACATTTTGA
>JBEIKN010000274.1:0-2285 GCA_040379725.1 Flavobacteriales bacterium | reverse complement strand
CCAAACAACCATACCTTGCGCTTTGCATTGGCACTGATCCATGCGACAAATTCATAATCGCGGCAGTTGTAACTCACTGTATCATATGAATAAATCCCAATTGGACTTAAATCACATGGATTGCTACAATACACGGTGAATGGCAAACACAAAGAATCAGCACAACCATTAGCATCTTGTATTCTGCCGCATACCATAAAAGTTCCATTCTTGGTGTAGGTATTGTGTGGCTTGTAACACCCGCAAGAATTACCATCTCCGTATGTCCATTTATAGGCCGAAGGGGTTCCGCCAGAATATTTGTATTTAAAGAACAAATGATTGCAATCACTTTGCAGAGTGTCAAGGTAAATACTATCCAATGATAATGTACAAGGGGGTTGTGCCTGAATGCTCGTGGTGCTAAAAATAAGCAAGAGCAAGCATCCAAGGCTTTTAAAATATTGATGCATATTAGAACAATTTATGTTGATTAAGTTCCGCGATCAATCTGCTTACAGGAAAGCCCATGACATTGTAATAACAACCGACAATCTTCTGAATACCGATATACCCTATAAACTCTTGTATGCCATAGGCACCGGCTTTATCTAAAGGCGAATAGACTGATAAATAATAATCAATCATGTCTTCAGTCAACTCATTAAAATACACCTCACTGGCTTCAGAAAACACATGCTCATTGGTGTGTGTTTTTAAACATACTGCTGTATACACTGTATGCTTATTGCCGGATAATTCCATAAGCATTGATTTGGCTTCTTGAATGGTATTGGGTTTGTTCAAGACATGATCATTCACCCAAACAACGGTATCTGCAGTCACCAAAATTTCGTTGGCTTGTAATTGATTGGCAAAGGCGCGACTCTTCTTTTGAGCTAAGAACTCAGGTATGGCCTGTGCTTTTAAATTGGCATCAAAATCCTCCTCTACTTCAATGTCTACAAAGTCAACAGAAAATCCGCTATCGGTAAGCAGTTGTCTGCGTCTTGGACTCTTTGAAGCGAGTAATAGACGAGGTTTAAAAAAAACAGGCTTCATTATGCAAAAATTAATGTGATCACCCCAGCAAACATGATATACTTCAACCACTTGCTAGAGACTTCAAATTCATGTTTTTGATGGGTTTTAGAAATGTGATTGATAAAGCCCAATAACAGTAAGGTAATGATCCCCATAAAGATTGAAGCTACGTACAAATCCAATCCCCAAGCTAAAAATGCATAGAGTGCACAAACCACAATTTCGATGCCTGTCAAAACATAAATCATGATTTTAGCACCAACAATGCCAAAAACAATAGGATAAGTTTTTAAACCAACCGCTTTGTCGCCTTCTATGTCTTGTATGTCTTTAACGATTTCGCGAATTAAACTGATCACAAAGGCAAATAAAATATAGCCCACAAAATTAAAACCTGCAGCCTCTGTTTCAAAGGCAATTAAGAGTATACAACAAGCCACAACGGCTGCACTGCAGAGAGCTACCATAATGTTACCAATCAGGGGCAAACCTTTAAGCATTATGGCATACAAATACAAAATCATTGTAATGCAAACATTAAGCATAAAGAACACCTCGTTAAAGGCATAAGAAAGTCCTAAGGAAGTCGATACTAGCAATCCATATAGCATCCAAGCATTTTTAATGGATAAGGATTTGCCAACTATGCAATCTTGGGGCTTATTAATGGCGTCTGTTTCAATGTCTTTGATTTCATTAATGACATACCCTGCTGCTGCCGTTAAAGTGGCCGCCAATATCACATATAAAGCTTGTAACCAATAATGAAGATTGGTTTCGTCGCGGTATTTAAATACCACTACAAACATGGTAAAAACAATCAGCAATAAATTGATCGGACGGACAATGTGTATGGGATGTTTCACTCATTCAATATTCAGAAAATAATTCTATATTGCCAATTAAAATTGGTCACAGTTGTCTAAAAACAGTTTCATTTGGCCTACGCTCTACTTAATGGCTTTGCTTTTGGCCTTTCCTATGGGAATATTATGGCCTAATCTGAAACACGAATTTGCGCTATATCCTCGATCATTGCATTATTTACCCGGCATCATTAGCACAGTATTTGTTCATAAAAACTTGGAACATTTAAGCTCTAATTATTTGCCTTTTTTTATTGCCATCATCGGGATTTTTTATTTTTATAAAGACATCGCATTAAAGGTCACAGTGATTGCTCATATCGGAACAGGCATTTTAACTTGGACGTTTGCGCGTTCGGCCTTTCATATAGGCGCAAGTGGAATGGTATACGCCTT
>JBEIKN010000273.1:0-2318 GCA_040379725.1 Flavobacteriales bacterium | reverse complement strand
ACAAGTTAAAGGAAGTAAATTTCCCAAATCAGATTATTACAGTGCAGGCATTACTGGCTTCATTATGGGCTATAAATTGTTGCCTTTAATTTTTGATTTTTCAATCACCAACAACAATCCGCAAGCCTATATATTGTCTTTGAATGGAAGTATTATTGGCGGTATCATGCTTTGTCTAACATTGTTACTTTACACCCAATGGCAGGACAAAAAACAACGCTTGGAAAAGCCAATAGAATCCATAAGCAATGTCGATCCATCGTATTTCTTAGGTGAATTAACTATGGCCGCATTTATAGGCGGTTTGTCTGGAGCTAAATTGTTTCACATACTTGAAAATCTAAGCGACTTTTATGCTGATCCAATAGGTTCCATCATATCATTTAGCGGTTTAACTTATTACGGCGGCTTAATCGTAGGTGGATTGTCTGTTTTATGGGTAGCCAAAAAACGCAATATTCCATTTTTACATATGCTTGATGTTGCGGCTCCTGCCATGATGTTGAGTTATGGTACCGGTCGAATTGGTTGTCAGGTAAGCGGTGATGGTGATTGGGGGATTGTGAATGAAGCTGCTAAGCCAAATTGGATGTCGTTTTTACCAGATTGGATCTGGCATTACGATTATCCTAACAATGTTAACGGTGTAGGTGTTCCTATGGAAAATTGTTTTGATGCTCAGTATTGTCACCACTTGCCACAGATGGTTTACCCAACACCTTTTTACGAAACCATAATGGCATTGGTATTATTTGCTATATTATGGTTGATTAGGAAGAAACTACCTTATGCTGGTTTGTTGTTTGGTGTCTATCTGATATTTAATGGCATAGAGCGCTATTTGATTGAGCAAATAAGGGTTAATTCTATTATAGAGGTATTTGGTATGTCATGGCATCAAGCTGAACTTATTGCTATAGGGATGATGTTGCTAGGTTTAGTCCTTATTGCCTATGCCATGAAACGCCAATCCCCCATGACCAATTCATCACAAGCTTAAGGCAATCATTCATGAAACTCAGGTACTTGATACTGATTTGGCTGCTAGCTCCCTTGGGTGCTAGAGCGTTTGGTCAACAACAAGATACCATGGTTAAGCGCAGCAGACATCTGGTTAAAATAGGGTATGAAATTGAAGGTTCAGACACCTTGCCAGTGTATTTATTCAATCGGTTTAACTATCAAATTGAGACAGGTCAAACATCAAGCGACCAAGAGGCTTTAAAAAAGTTGAATAGGTGGGTGCGCAAAGCCCTTCCTTATGCTAAGTTGGCTGCATTTAGGCTGCAAACCATGGAGGACAATTTGAGTTTAATGAGCTCTGAAAGGGAAAAGAAAAAGTATGTTAAATCATGTGAAAAGGCCATTAAACAACAGTTTATGGATGATCTCAAGAACATGTATGTTGAGGAAGGAAGAATTTTGTTAAAGTTGATTCACAGAGAGACAGGGTCCACAACCTTTGATATCATGCAAAATTACGGCGGTACACTCGAAACCGTATTTTGGCAGGCTGTAGCAAAAACCTATAATGCCAATATGAAGGTCACTTACGATCCAATTGTAGATTATCAAATAGAAGCCATTATATTAGCCATCGAAAAAGAAAATGTCAGCAAATAAAATAAACCTTTTGGCCTTTGCCGCTCATCCGGACGATGTAGAGATATCAGCTGCGGGCATACTATTAAAACACAAAGCCATGGGTTATACCCTAGGCATCATTGATCTGACTCAAGGAGAATTGGGAAGCCGAGGTGATGTAGAAACCAGACAAAAAGAGTCTCAGAAAGCATCTGAATTATTGGGTTTATCTGTGAGAGAGAACTTGCAATTAAAAGACGGTTTTTTGAGTCAAAGTGAGGAGGCCTTAATGCAAATCATTACTTGTATTCGCAAATATCAACCGGATATACTACTGATCAATTCAGCAGAGGACAGACATCCAGATCACGGGATAGCTCATCAGATGCTCAAGCGTGCAGCTTTTTTATCTGGTTTAACTAAAGTTGTGACATACGATCAAGGTCAGGTGCAAAAAGCACACAGGCCAAAGCAAGTATACGCCTACATTCAAGACCTCTATCATGAACCTGAAATCATTGTTGATGTATCTGAATATTGGCAGCAAAGAATGGCTGTTTTGATGTGTTATTCATCTCAGTTTTACAATCCTGAGTCAACAGAACCATTAACCCCCATCGCAACACCAGAGTTTATGAAGGCGATTGAAGGACGTGGTGCTCAATTGGCGAGGTTTATTCATGCTCAATATGCAGAAGGTCTAAATACCATCAGACCAACAGGTGTTTCAGATT
>JBEIKN010000272.1:0-2336 GCA_040379725.1 Flavobacteriales bacterium | reverse complement strand
TGATATTCCATTTAAAGTCATTGCAGATAAAGAACGTATTCGTCAGGTCTTAAACAATCTGATAGGCAACTCCATTGCCTACGGAAAAGAGGCCGGACATACCAATATTGGCCTATATGATTTGGATACTAGTATTTTAATTGAGGTGAGTGATGATGGTGAAGGCATTGAAGCAGAACACCTGCCTAGATTATTTGAACGGTTTTACAGAACCGACAAAAGCCGCTCAAGAAACAGTGGTGGTTCAGGCTTAGGGTTATCAATTGTAAAGCACATCATTGAGGCACATGATCAAAGTATTGACGTGCGCAGCGAAGTTGGCAAAGGCACAACCTTTACTTTTGCGCTAAAAAAATCAGGTAATTGATTTACTGAATGATTACACCCGTTGGCGTAAACTCAATTTCACCTTCTTCTCCTGTCGAAAATTTCCCTTTAGCGATGGCCGTTTTACCTTTGCAATCTTTAGGCATTGAGAATTTTTCTTTGGTATCGATTAAAAATTCAGTTGAATCGTTCTTAAACGTTAGCCAACAGCCTTCGCCTTGGCATACATTTTCTACTTGACCTTGAATGGTATAAACAGTATCCTTGCCCGACTGATAAGCATCCATAGCGACTTTAAAGGGCAATGCTCCTTTTGCATCAAAAGACTCGCCAAATGCCCCTGTTGAAGGTTTTCCGCAGGCGACGATGACTAAAACTGAAAGACTTAAAATGAATTTTTTCATGACTTTTTTTACAAAATTAAATGCTTTTTAGGAGTTTAAAACAAAAACAGTCTATATATTTGACAAATACTTTATGAGCCAAGACGACAACTTAATAGAACAACCAATTGACATTGAACTAAGCGAAGAAATCGCTGAAGGGATATACAGCAATTTGGCCATCATCACCCATAGTCAAGCTGAGTTTATCATTGATTACGTGCGTATTTTACCAGGGATTCCAAAAGGTAAAGTGAAAAGCAGAATCATTATGACCCCTCAACATGCCAAAAGACTTTTATTGGCATTGAGTGAGAACATGCAAAAATTTGAAGCCAATTTTGGCGAAGTAGATTTAGACAGCAATGGTGGCAATCATGGCTTCCCAATCAATTTTGGAGGCATGACAGGTCAGGCTTAATAGCCGAGTGTTTTCAACATACTTTTATAGGTCTGTTCTTTCGAAAACAGCCTGGTATTGTATTCGCCATTTTCATCTATTGTAATAATGATATGCTTTGGTGCAGGCGTCAGACAATGTTGAATGCCGCCAAATCCACCGATACTTTCTTGATAAGCACCACAATGAAAGTAGCCAATATATAAGGGCTGTTGCTCTTCAAACACAGGTAAATATATTGCATTTGCGTGCTGCTCACTATTATAGTAGTCATCACTATCGCAAGTCATACCGCCTAATAATACGCGCTCATAATTATGATCCCAATGATTCAGCGGAAACATCATAAACTTTTTATTGATGGCCCAAGAATCTGGCAAAGTGGTCATAAAACTAGAATCTATCATATTCCATTTTTCTCTATCGTTTTGGATTTTTTGATACTCTACCTTAAAAATTGCCCCGCCGCTCTCTCCTACTGTAAAAGAACCAAACTCAGTGAAAATATCGGGTTCTGATACCCCATTGCTATCACAAACTTGTTTTACTTGAGCAACAATTTCAGAGGCCATGTATTCATAATCAAAATCAAACTTCAATGAATTTTTGATTGGGAAGCCCCCACCTATGTTTAGGCTATCCAATTCTGGACACATTTTCTTTAACTCACAATACACATTCAAACATTTGTGCAATTCATTCCAATAATACGCATCATCTTCAATACCTGTATTGATAAAGAAGTGGAGCATTTTTAGTTGCATGCGTTTGTTTTTTTGGATTTTCTCTTTATAAAGCGGCACAATGTCTTTATATCCGATCCCCAATCTAGAAGTATAAAACGGAAACTTTGGTTCTTCTTCCGCTGCTATCCTCATGCCAACTTTAAAATTGCCTTGAACGGCATTGGAGAGTAAATCAATTTCGCGCACGTTATCTATTACCGGAATAACATTGCTGAAACCTTCATTCATGATCAATGCTATGTTATCGACATAAGCTTGCAACTTAAAGCCATTACAAACGATGTACTTGTCTTTCTTTATAAGCCCTTGTTCAAACAAAGACAAAATCAAATGAATGTCAAATGCAGAAGAGGTTTCAAGATGCACATCATTCCTTAATACCTCTTCAAGTACATGAGAAAAATGAGAACTCTTGGTACAATAACAGTAGTGGTACTTTGCTTTGTAATCCACTTTTGCCATAGCTACATTAAACCAAGT